>DVKU01000033.1 GCA_018715825.1 Candidatus Avacholeplasma faecigallinarum | reverse complement strand
AGCTTCTAAAATTAAACAAAAGTCTGTTAATCAAGAAGCTAAAGATAATTATAAATATGCAAAATAAAAAGGCTGCAAAACCTAGAATTTGATTTTTTTCAAAATCTAGGTTTTTTTACAGCCCCTTTTATTTATGTAAAAAGCTGTGAGTATTACACAACTTTTAATTATTTTTATTAGCTTTAAGCCTTGCGACCTCTTCATTAAGCTTATTTACAACCTTTTTAGGATCAAAGTGCCAATCATTAGGAAGTGTTAATTCATCTTCATATAAATCAGTATAAATATGACTAGTGAACAATCTAAAAAAATTAAAAATATGTTCATTATTTATTTTATCACAAGGATCAGGAGCAATTTTACCACCACCAAGATATGGTAATAGGCTGTTAGAACTAACATAAAGATTACCGATACGGTTTGCATAATTATAAAAATGGCCCCAAATGTAATCTTTATTATAAATTTTAACTACTCTAACTGGATAAAACTTTTTTAAATTTTTTTCATAAAATTCATAGATTTCATTTTCTTTTATTACTAATCCATCATCATTAGTTACTTCAGGAATAAATGGATATTCTTGATTCCACATTATATTATTCTTAAAATCATTACCATATTTATTTACTGCCATAGTATCACCTTAATTTCATTATATAAAAGAAAAAGAAATTTTTAAATATAAAAATATTAAATAGTTCAATATTAAAAAGTGATAATAAATGAAATTAGTTTAAAAAAATATTTTCTTTCAATCTATTATTATGGGTGAAAGGGGATTATAATATGAAAAAAATTTTATTACTTTTTATTTTTATTTGTACATTTTTTATAATTTTACCTATTAATTCTAAGGCTATGCTTTATGATGATGATTTGGTTAATTATGCTTCAGCTACACCAATTAGTCCAAATAAAAAATATAATTTATTTAAAGGGCTTAGTAGCATAGATAATGTAAAAAAACAGGGTCTTTATGATTTTCTTACATATGAGTTAGCCTATGAAATTATCAAAGGTGGTTTTATTTATAAGGTAAAGTTTAATGAAAATGACTCTTATCTTAATGTTTACGGATTTTTTGAAAATAGGAACCTAACACTATATCAAATCTTTATAGATGAAAAGTTAATCTATGAGCTAAAATTTATTGATGAGGATTATCAAATTAGTTATAGTGAAGAAACTGATTTGAATACTTTATTTGGATATAATGAAGATGGTTATAGTATTTCTAGTGAATGTAATGCTTATTATGATCAAGATTCTATATTTCTTGATGGAGTTCCAGGTATTTCTGAAGAAGGTTTGATGCATATACTAAATTTTGATTTTTTATATGGTGTTAAATATGAATATAACTCAACGTATGAAAATTCTGATGTTCATATAGTTGTTGATGAACAAAATCCACTAACATTGGAGCAAATTTATGAGATAGTTAATGTAGTAGATGAGACAGATGGTGCTTTAAAACCTAGTGTTATTGATAATACTTATATTTTAAGTGATGGAAAAATAGATATTGGACAATACTATTTTACGATTAAAGCTATGGATAAAGCAGGTAATATTACTTTACAAAAATGTATTATTGATGTCTGCGATATTACTCCACCAAAAATAACAACTACTGATTGCAGTGTTAATTATCGTAATAAAGTTAATTTTTATTTTTATATTAAATACAGTGATGATGCTAAATGTTATATTGAAACTATCGAGGATAATTATTCACCTAATTATAACATACCAGGAAATTATAGTGTTAAGGTAAGGGCATGGGATATATATGGTAATGAGTCATTTGCTACTTTAAATATTGAGGTTGTTGATAGGGTTCCGCCAGCTGTTGTAGTAGAACAAGAACCCCATATTACGACATTAGATAATTTTGAGATAGATGATTTTAGACAATTTATTAGTGTTATTGATGAAATTGAAGGTGAAATTTCAGACTATGAAATTATTGATTTAGATAGTTATTTAGATAATAGTAGAACAGCAGGTGTTTATAGGTTTAAGGTTGTTGCAAGTGATGGTATTAATGATATAAATTATACATTTAAAGTTTTTGTAGATGATGAAGATTATCCACAAATTGTCTTAAATGCTTATACTATTGTTGTTGATGAAGGCCATGTTTTAACTAAAGAAGAGATTTTATCAATTTTAAAGAATATTAATCAAATCTCTTCTGATGATGTAGAAATAGAAACATCCTACAATTACAATCTTGATGCTAACAATGAAAGTGGAAGTTATGAACTAATAGTTAAAGATAGTAATGGCAATGTTTATCATAATACAATAGAGGTATTGAATGATGAAAAAGTTGATTTTACTAATGGCAAAAGTGCCACTAAAAACTATACATTCTTATATTTAGGAGTAAGTTTGGCAGCGGTGATACTATTGATAGGAATTATGAGTGTTGTAGTTTATAAAAAGAAACATTAAATTGCAAAAATATATTATTTTGAGTATAATATAGAAAAAAGTGAGGTAATAGTATGGTAGATGATATTTGTGCTATCGCAACTCCTTATGGAATGGGAGCAATTTCTATCATTAGATGCAGCGGACCTAATGCTATTAGTCTAGTTAATAAAATTTTTAAAGGAAAAAATTTAGAGAATGTCGCAAGTCATACTATAAATTATGGTTATATTTATTATAATAATGAAATAGTAGATGAGGTATTATGTAATGTATTTAAGGCCCCAAAATCTTTTGATGGTGAGAATACCGTAGAAATAAATTGTCATGGTGGAGTTTTAGTAACGAATACCATTCTACAAATTTTATTAAAAATTGGATTTAGATTGGCTATGCGAGGAGAGTTTTCACAAAGAGCTTTTTTAAATAATAAGCTTGATTTAACACAAGCTGAAGCTATTATGGATATAATTAGTTCTAATAATTTGTTAGCTTTAAAATCATCAACTAAATCATTAAGAAGTTCTACTTCAAACTTAATTTATGAATTTAGAGATAAATTATTAGATTTACTAGCTAAGATTGAGGTGAATATTGATTATCCAGAATACGAAGATAGTGTGGATGTAACACATGATTATTTGTTGAGTATCATTGACGATTTAATGAATAATATGCAGATAATTTTAAAGAATTCTTCAGTTTCAACTTTAGTTATTCACGGAATTAAAACGGCTATAGTTGGTAAGCCTAATGTTGGTAAAAGTAGTTTATTAAATATGCTTTTAGATGAGGATAAGGCTATAGTTTCATCTATTGCTGGTACTACTAGAGATTATGTTGAAGGAGTGTTAAATGTCGGTAATATTACTTTAAATTTAGTTGATACTGCCGGTATACATGAAAGCTCTGACTATGTAGAAGCAATTGGAATTAATAGAAGTGAAGAGGCTATTAAAAAAGCTGATTTGATATTGTTGGTTTTAGATGTATCTAAGCCTTTAGATGAAATAGATTATAGGCTTTTAGAGTTAACTAAAACCAAGAAGAGGATAATAGTTGCAAATAAAAATGATCTTAAGGCAGTTAATGAAATTAATGATGCAATTTATATATCTGCCCTTAATCATAATGGTTTAGATGAATTAATAGATGCAATTTATAAAGTTACTAATTTTAATGAATTTAATCTTGATGATGGTAGATATTTAAATAATAGTAGGCAAGTAGATTTAATGCAAAAAGCCTATGATAGTCTTGTTAGTGCTAAAAATGCAATCGAAAATCAGGTGGATATTGCTTTAATTGAAATAGATATAAAAGAATGTTTCGACAATTTAGGTAGAATAACAGGACAGGCTTATTCTGATGAATTAATAACAGCTTTATTTTCTAAATTTTGTCTTGGAAAATAATGGACTTATAATTTATTAAAAATAAAAAAAAATAAAGATAGGTGGTTATAATGATTAAAAAATTATTGATTATCCTATCTTTATTTTTTCTTGATATAAGTGCTAATAGTTTAGAAGGTTATGTCATTTATAATGGTGATGTAAATGACAATAAAATTTATTTAACCTTTGATGATGGATATTCCCAAAAAAATACTATATCTATACTAGATACTTTGAAAAAGTATAATATTGGGGCCACTTTCTTTATTGAAGGAGGCTTTTTAAAGGAAAATCCCAATGTATGTAAAAGAATTGCTGATGAACAAATATTAGCTAATCATACTATGTGTCATTGTGATATCACCAAATTATCTAATCAAAACTTTATTGATGACATAAATGAATTTGAGCAAACAGCTTTAGAAATAACTGGTCAAAATATAAGAAAATTTTTCCGTCCTCCTATGGGCTTCATTGATAAGGAAAAAGCTCAAATCTTGAAACAAAGGGGATATTTAATATTCAAGTGGAATGTCCAGATTTATGATTATGTCCATTACGATGATCAGGGGGTAGATTATGTAGTTAAAAATATAACTAATCAGGTTAAACCTGGTTCTATCATTTTGATGCATACATTGACAGATTCTAATGCCAAAGCCTTACCTATTTTAATAGAAAAGTTACAAGCTCAAGGATATGAATTTTCATCATTAATGGATTTTTTGGCTAGATAATTTAGTCTAAGTACTCTATTTTTATATTGTTATTTTCATAAGAAATGGTGGTGTAACCACCATTTTTTATTGGTAAAGAGGGATCTATATGTCCAAGATCAATATCTAATAAAATTGGAATTTTATATTCTTGTAGTTCACTTAGATAGGCTTGTTTTGTTGTTAAGCCGAAGCTTTCATCAAAATAATTCAAGCTTCTTCCTATTAAAAAGCCTTTGATATTATTGTCAAACCATCCACTATATTTTAATTTCAATAAGGCCCTTTTTATACCAACTGAATTTAAATCACAAGCTTCAAAATAAAATATAATACCTTTATCCTTATGATTATTAATGTACGTTTTGGTGTTATCAAATTTAGTACCACAAATATTAACTAAGCAATCTAAACAGCCACCTAGTAAAATGCCATTAAAGGGCTTAGTATAGAAATAACTTGTAATTACCTTTTTATGGTCAAAATTATATTTAGGATATAAGGCTTTACTTTTTTCTAACATAAATCCTTCATATCCATAAAATATTTTTTCACCACGTAATAATCTTAATAAATCTAAAGTGTCATATTGCAAGGGATATGAATAAAAACTTGGGGCATTTGGTCCATAAATAGTAGGAATATCACAAATTGTTGTTAGCGTGTAAGTTAAATTGGTATTATCAGAAAATCCTATGAACCATTTAAACGGTTTAGTTTTTATTAGATCAAAATCTATCTGTTGCAATATATCAAGCATTAATTCTCCACCACCTACCGATATTATGACATCGGCATTGGATGAATAAGCATCATGAAATTCTTGTGCTCTTAGATAGGGTGTATTAGAAGAGGCAATTCCTTCATTTTTAAAACAGTTGGGTCCAATAATAGTATTGATTTTTAATTTAGAAAAAGTTTTAAGTGCCTTTTTTAGTCTTTTATCATATGGAGATGTAGTGCAGCCAAATGATGGGGCAACTAAGTAAAATGTTGGGTTTGTTTTAATATATTTTATGTCCATATAAAGTCTCCTATTAATTTTGGATTATTATAGCATAAAATTATTATTCAATAAATATTATTTATTCTTTTGTATTATAAAAAAAAATGCTATAATGTGTGTAGTTATAAGGTAAGGTGGTTTTTATGAGTACCATAATGGAAAAGATTAAAAAATTTTTAGGAATTAAGGAAAAGGTAGCACAAGAGCCAGGTGTTATTGGCTTTTATGATAGTAAACCATTTCATAATTTTAAATATGCATTGATTTATGCTAATGAGACTTTAATTTCAAAATCAGATGATGAGAAAACAGAAAATGTCATAATATATTCAAGAAATTTTAAACAAACAACTTTTATTAATGTATTAGTATATAATGAAGAAAACTTTGATTTAGATTTTTATAATTATGAAAATTTGAAGCCAATGCTAATTGAAAAAGGAATTGAACCTAAAAAGACAAGTATTATTATGATATTATTTCAGCACTATAATGAAAATACAATTCATATGTGTAAAAAATTTTGCAATTCAGATAAATATAATTTTCAACAGGGTATTATTTATAATCCTAAAAAGGTTCAAATGGATTACTATAAGCCAATTCCTAAGTTTTATAAATTATACCATGCATTTTGTGAAAATTTGTATTTTGATTTAGCATTTATAGATTCGACAAAGGACTAATGATATGAGAAGATTAAAAACAAGAACAATTTGGATTATAGTTGGAATAGCTTTTTTATTAGCTATTTTATTAATTATTGCTTGTGCTTTTAGCAAAGGCATTTGGACAAATGTAATAATAGTTTTATTGGTAATAGATTTTATCGTCTTAACGATAGGTGTTCAGGCAGCTTCCTTTCAAACTTTTCGCTATAAAATGAAGCCAGTAAATCATCCAACTAAAACTTTTAGTGGTGATTATTATTCATTGGCTAAACGATTAGAGGATTTAAAGTATTCAAAAAGAAAAATGCGTTATGGAGTTAGTTATTTGAAAATAAATAATGAAGTAGCTTATAAGTGTGTTTTAGTTGAAGATGTTGCTAAATATTTTGATCCAAATCCTGAGGAAACTGCAGGTGAAGGCAACAAGGCTTTAAATAAGTGTAAGAGATTTATTGGTATTGAAATTTTTAAATGTATTGATGAGGCAAACGTTCATAAGCTAGCAGATTTTTCTCTTCAAGGGAAAAATATTTATTACACAGCTCTGTTAAACCAAGATAATAATGTTTTAAAATGCTTAAATTATGTTGAACCAAATGATGATTTTAAAATGGATTTTGATAACATTTTGCATGATTTAGGTATTACAATGGAAGAAAATTGATATTTTAGTGATATTAGTATTAAAGTAAAGGGGGAATTTATATGTGGGAAATGAAAAATCCTAAGTATGGTGACCAAATCAGGGTGAATAGAGGCTTTTATTATCATCATGGCATCTATGAAAATGATGATAGAGTATATCATTTTGCTTCACCTATTGGTAGTGAAGTTAACCCCCAAAATGCTAAAGTTATTGTTACCACTTTAAAGGATTTTTTAAAGGGTGGTAATGTTGAGGTTAGAATTTATACGGCTGATGAGCTAAAAATAAAAAAATCTCCTCAGGAAATTATCGAATATGCCAAAAATCATCTAGGTGAAGGTGGTTATGATTTAATTACAAATAATTGTGAACATTTTTCTAATAGATGTGCCTTTGGACAATCAATTAGTAATCAGGTTGACGAGGTGTTTTCATTATTAGGAGGACTTTTTTATGAAAATAGGCGTTGATATTGGTGGAACCACTGTTAAAATTGGGTTTGTTAAAGATAATTTGTTATTAGACCATTTTCAAATACCAACTAAAAAGGAAAGTTTATTTGTTGATATAGCTTTAGCCATAAAATCATATATAAAAAGTAAAAATATAAATGACATTGAAATGATTGGCTTTGGTATACCTGGTAATGTAAAGAATAATTATATATATAATATGCCCAATATTGGTATTAAGAATATTGATATTAATCAAGCAATAGGTTCTTATTTCCCTAATGTAAAAATTTTTAGTAATAACGATGCAAATGTTGCGGCTTTAGCTGAGGCTTACCATAATAATTTTAAATCTAGTTATATGATTACATTAGGTACCGGAGTAGGTGGAGGCTTAGTTTTAGATCATAAGCTTATAGATGGGTGTCATAATGCCTGTGGGGAAGTTGGTCATTTGTTTGTTGATTATAAGCATAATTTTCAATGTACCTGTGGGCTTTGTGGATGCTTAGAGACAGTTGCTTCAGCAACAGGTGTGGTTCGTTTAGCTAAATATTATTATAATCAGTATCATACCGTATTACCTATATCTATGACATGTAAAGATGTTTTTGATAAGGCAAAGGAAAATGATCCACTTGGCCTTTTTGTGGTTGACTATGTTTCTAAGGCATTAGCTAGAGGATTAGCAAGTTTAGCTGTTTCTGTTGATGTTGAGGCCTTTATAATTGGTGGTGGAGTATCAGCTTGTGGTGATATCCTATTAGAATTAGTAAAAAAATATTTCAAAGAATACAGTCATTATGCTGTTAAAAATACCCCAATAATTTATGCTAAGTTAGGAAACTTAGCAGGTATGCTGGGTGCGGCAATGCTATCATAGGAGGTCGAATATGGGAAGCAAAATTATAGAAATAGCTTCAAAAATTTATAAACCAGAGATTTTAATTTGTCCAAAATGTGGTAGTTTTTTAAAGTATAAATATGCAGTTTCTAATAAAGTTGTACAATTTACTTCAGGTAAATATTTTAGAATAAAGAATTTAGGATATGCTTGTCCTAATTGTAATGATAATATCTATTTTTCTCAAACAGCCAACAAACTTTGTTTAAAGGGATGTACCTACTCAACAAAAATAGTTTGCATGATTGCTTATTACAAGGATAAGCACTATGGAAGAGAAAGAATTTGTGATGTTTTAGCTTCTAAGGGAGTTGTAATTTCTGATCGAAACATAGATATTTTATACGAAAAGTTTTTAAAAGCTTATAATCAAGACTATGATTCTTTAATAAAAAAAGCATATCAACGAATGCTTTTAGAATTTAATGAAATTAGAATTTCATTAGATTTAATAACAGTAAATGACAATTATTTTGTTATTTTATATGATTATTTTGATTCAAAATTATTAGCTGTATGGAGAACTAATGATTTAAAATCTGAAGAGTTCAAAAATATTTTAAAAGAATATATAGGGAATTATACTATATCAGTTATTGCCTCTGTTAGAAATACCAATAACAAATTTATTCCTGTTGTTAAAATGTTTGCTTCAGAAAAAACTAAGTTTTTATGTTTTACAAAATTTTAAAGTGGTGAAAAAAATGATATATAGTTTTAAAAATGATTACAATAGCATTTGTCATCCTTTAGTGTTACAAAAGCTTATTGAATGTCAATACGAACAATCTGTTGGTTACGGATTAGATATGCATACCTCTAAAGCTAAAGAGCTAATTATTAATAAGATACAACATAAGTCAGAGGTTTATTTTTTGACTGGTGGAACTCAAGCTAATTTGGTTGTTATTAGTTCAGTATTAAGACCTTTTGAGGCAGTTATATGTGTAGAGAGTGGCCATATTAATGTTCATGAGACAGGTGCGATTGAGGGTCAGGGTCATAAGGTTATTACTGTTAAGGGTGAAAATGGCAAAATAAGACCGATAGATATACAAGGAGTATTAGAAGAGCATGTTGACTGTCATATGGTTAAGCCTAAATTAGTATATATATCTAATGCTACAGAACTAGGCGGTGTTTATTCTACTGATGAGTTAAAAAATCTTTATGAATTTTGTAGTAAAAATGATTTATACTTGTATTTAGATGGAGCTAGATTAGCTAGTGCTTTAGCTACTGATTATTTAAATTATCGTGATTTAGGGTTATATACTGATATATTTTATATTGGTGGGACAAAAAATGGCTCTTATAGTGGTGAAGCTGTCGTTATTAATAATTTGGCTTTAGCTAAAGATTTTGATTATTGCCTTAAGCATTTTGGGGCTATGCTAGCTAAAGGCTTTGTAGGTTCTATACCATTTGAAGTTTTAATGAGTGATAATTTATATTATGAAATTGGTAAGAAGGAAAATGAATGTGCTCTTTATTTAACTTCAAAGTTAAAGGAGTTAGGTGTTTCTTTTTATTATGAGTCTATTACAAATCAAATTTTTCCTGTAATTACTAAACAAGAGATGGAAGCTTTAAAGGAAGATTATTTATTTGAAATATGGAAATATATTTCTGATGATAAAGTTGTAATACGTTTAGTAACAAGCTTTACTACAACACTTGAGATTTGCCAAAATTTTATTGATTATTATAAACGTAAAGTAAAAAAAGAACAATGAAAAAAACAAATGAATTTTTAATATTTTTTCTAAGCTTTTTTCGAATAATATTTGACAAA
>DVKU01000032.1 GCA_018715825.1 Candidatus Avacholeplasma faecigallinarum | reverse complement strand
AATACTCTATAAGAGTACTTCTAACATCAAAGAATTATTAAGATTTTTCGTTCGAAAAGTCTTTTTTTATTATGAGTTATCCATATAAATTAAAAAGACACCTATAAAAAGCGTCTTTTGTCATCACTCTGTTAATGAGTGCATGCACTCATTTTTTTTATTTTTTTACATAAAATTAAATGGTGATTTAAATGCTACTTTTCACAGGTGGTAAAACAGGCGGTCATATTATGCCATTAATAAGCTTAATAGAGTATACAAAGGAAAAGTCTATATATGTTGGGCAATATAATAATTTAGAGGAAAAGATTTGTAAAAATTTAAATATAGAATTTGTAGGTTTTTATTTAAGTGATAAAAAACCAACATCTATATTTAAGGCCTATAAACAAATTAAGGAAAAATTACTTACTAAGGATATAACAGCAGTAATAGCTAGTGGTGGGTTAGTTAGCTTCATAGCATGCCTTTTTGCTATAAGATATAAAAAACCATTATTTTTATTAGAGGAAAATGTAATTTTAGGAAGTAGTAATAAAATCTTAAGACCATTTTGTAAAAAAATTTTTTATGCTTATCAACCAATAAATAAGGATAAAAAAGGAATTATAACAGGACTGCCAATAAGAAATATAAATTTATATCCTTCTACTAATAATTATGACATATTAGTTATCGGTGGTTCTTTAGGATCTAAAATATTGTGCGATGTAGCAACCTACATATCTAAAGACTATAAAGTTTGCTTAATTGCCGGTAGATATTATAAAGATATTAGTAAAAATAAAAACTTAGATGTTATTGAATTTTCATCTAATATTTTCCAATTAATGAAAAATTCAAAATTAATTATTGCTAGAGCAGGAGCTTCTACAACAGCTGAAATATTTTATATTAATAAGCCTTTAATTTGTATACCTAGTATGAATACTAAAAAAAATCATCAATATTATAATGCTCAATTTTTTCAACAAAAGAAAGCCTGTTTTATGTGCTTAGAAAAAAATTATAAAAATGATATTTTAAAGCAAATCCAACAAATTTTAAATAATGAAGCGCTAAGAATTAATATGCTTGAGATGCAAAAAAAATTAGTAAATTATAATGCAAAACAAACTATTATGAGCACCATAAAGGAGAATATATAATGGATTTTACACAATATGTTTATAAAAACGATTTAGGTCAAATAAATATAGATAAGAGTTTCAAAGATTTAACAACGATAGGCTGTGGTGGTAAAATACAAACCTTATATTATCCTAAAAATATTGATTGTTTAATTAGGGCCTATAAATTTATAAAAAAAAATAATTTAAAATATTTTATTATTGGTAATGGTAGTAACATATTAGCAAGTGATTTAGATTATAAGGGAATCGTAATATGCTTAAAAAAACTACCATATTTTTATAAGCATAAGGATGACTATATAATAGTTAGTGCTTTTTATCCAACTATTAAATTAGCCAATGATCTAGCAGATTTAGGGTTAGGTGATTTATCGTATTTAGGTGGAGTTCCAGGTTTACTTGGTGGTGCCATTTTTAATAATGCAGGAGCCTATAACAAAACAATTAGTGATGACCTCATAAGCATTAAATATATAGACACATCAGGTTCAATAAAAAATATAACAGTAGATAAACTCAATCTTAATTATAGAAGTAGTGTTTTTCATTATATTGAGGGCATAATTATTGAGGCTAAAATTAGGGTAAAAAAAGTCCAAACTAAGGACTTACTTATATTAAGAAAAAATAAAAGGCAGGAAACTCAACCATTAGAATATAAGAGTATGGGATCGGTGTTTAAAAATGATAATTTGATTCCGAGCTGGAAAATAATTGATTCCTTAAATTTAAGGGGATTTAGGATAGGAGATGCACAAATAAGTACTAAGCATACCAATTTTATAATTAATCTGGGTCATGCTAAAAGTAGCGAGATTATTAATTTAATCAATTTGATTCAAACACGAAGCCGCTTAGAGTATGGTATTGAACTAATTCCAGAAATTACCATACTTTAAAATAAACTAATTTGTATTGAAATAAAATATAATTTGGGGTAAAATAGAGTAGTACAAAACGATTAGTAAAGGAGTGTTATGATGATTTTTGATGAACTTGATGCGTTAGAATCTGCAAGAACAAAAATTAAAGTAATTGGCGTCGGTGGCGCAGGTAAAAATGCAATTGATCACATGATTGAAAATGAAGTTCATGGTGTTGAGTTTATTGCAGTTAACACAGATGCTCAAGATTTAAAAATGTCTAAGGCCCGTAATCGTTTATTAATTGGTAAGACAAAGACCCATGGTCAGGGTGCAGGTGCTAATCCCGAGGTTGGTAAGGCCGCTGCCCTTGAAAGTGAAGACGATATTCATGAGATGATAGGTGATGCCGAGATGGTTTTTATCACTTGTGGTATGGGTGGTGGAACAGGTACAGGTGCAGCTCCAATTATTGCTAGAATTGCTAGAGAGCATGGTTGTTTAACTGTTGGAATTTGTACTAAACCTTTTCAATTTGAAGGACCACAACGTATGAATAATGCTGTTATTGGGTTGGAGAACTTACGTCAATATGTTGATACTCTAATTGTTATACCTAACCAAAGATTATTACAAATTGTCGATTTACATACTTCAGTATTAGATGCCTTTAGAGAGGCAGATAATGTTTTAAGAAAAGGTGTTCAGGGTATAGCTGAAATCATTGCTATACCAGGATTGATAAATGTTGACTTTGCAGATGTGAAGGCAGTAATGGCAAATAAAGGTACAGCCCTAATGGGTATCGGTGCCGCTAGCGGTGAGAATCGTGCAATTGAAGCTGCTCGTCATGCCATTCATTCCTCTTTATTAGAGGTTACAATTGATGGGGCAACAGATGCTATTATTAATATAACTGCTTCACAAAATCTATCTCTAAAAGAAGTAGATGTGGCAATTGCTGAAATAAGAAATAATTGTGGTAAGGATTTAAATATAATCTATGGTACAGCCATTAATAATGATTTGGGCGATGAAATTGTTATAACTGTTGTGGCAACAGGTTATGAATTAAAAGCTCAAAATAATGGTTATGATGAATTAGCAGAAACTATTTATCGTAATATGTCTGA
Source organism: Candidatus Avacholeplasma faecigallinarum (assembly GCA_018715825.1). Lineage (GTDB taxonomy): Bacteria > Bacillota_I > Bacilli_A > Acholeplasmatales > Anaeroplasmataceae > Anaeroplasma > Anaeroplasma faecigallinarum. Next base: position 431 of record DVKU01000032.1, on the reverse strand, counting down.
TTCCAATATTGAATACGAAGGCCTATATAATTATGATAAAGATGATCAAGATGATCTTTATGAAGAGCAACATGATGATAAAATCTCAAAGGCTCAGGAGATTTTTGACTTAAAGGGTAGTAAAAAAGAGGAAAAAAGAAGAATGAAGTTAGAAAGTCGTCGCCGTAAAAGAGAAGAAAAGGAATTTAAAGATGACTCTTATACTGAAACTACCTCTAATAATACTAATTACCCTTCTTGGCTTAAAGTTTCTAATAAATAATTTTAAATTAAGCTGATTTTTGTAATCAGCTTTTTTTATTTTATTAGTAAATTTGAAAATTTTGTTTAGAATGCTACTAACACTAAAAAGCCTAGGTGATCTAGGCGATTATATTTAATTTGATTAGTTATTTTCTTTTCTTTTTATTGTAAACATCTATAGGAATAAA
>DVKU01000005.1 GCA_018715825.1 Candidatus Avacholeplasma faecigallinarum | reverse complement strand
ACTTTAAAAACATAATCATAACACGAGGTCATCTTTTTTATCATAAAAAGCTATACCAATATCGGTGGGTGGTTGAATAAACTTAACCAACCTATTTTGGTATAAAAGATATTAACCACCTATATTGGTATTTTACTCTTTTTTATTTTAACTTAATATCTTAATCTTTTGTTAAACAAATCTTTATGCTATAATATTTAAAAAGGTGATAACATGGACTATGACAAGATGTTTGATTATGTTTTTAAAGTGCTTAATGAGAATAATGCCCTTTATTCAAAAAGGTTTCCGTTTAGAAATCGTTTTGAGCACATTAAAAGAGTTTTTAATTGGTGTATTAAAATTAAAGATGACATAAAATGTGACGAAGAAGTTTTATTAACAGCTGCTATTTTCCATGATGTTGGTTATTGTTATGGGAAGGATAATCATGCGAATGCTAGTGCAAAATTATTTATTGACTATGCAACAAAATGTGAATTTGAATATGAATTTATTATGAAAACGGCAGATATAATTTCGCTACATTCAAATAAAGAGTTATTACAAAATTCAAATATATATGATGAATTGATTTTGTTATTAGAAGCTGATTTGTTAGATGAAGAGGGGGCACTTGGAATTTGTTGGGATGTTATGCAGGCAGCATTAGAGCCTCAAGCAAACTATACGAAGTGTTTACAAGCATTAGATCAACATAGTGCGCATATTTTAAATCAAGATTTTATGGTAACGCCTTTGGCTAAGAAATATTGGCAAGAAAAACAAGAAATTTTTACAACTTTTAGAGATTCTTTAAAAGCCGATTTATTTATAGAATGAAAGAGGTATAGTTATGAATAAGAATTATTTTGAGACAATTGAAGAAAGATTTTCATGTCGCAGTTTTCAAGCCTGCAAAATTAAAAATGAAGAGATATTAAAGATTTTAAATGCAGCTAGATTAGCTCCAACTGCTTGTAATTTACAACCACAAAGGATTTATGTAGTAGAAAATGAGGTTTTACTTGAAAGACTTAAGGTAGCTACGAGATTTACTTTTGATGCCAAAACAATCTTTGTTGTATGCCATGACAAAAATGTAAGTTGGCACCGTAAAAGTGATGGTAAGGATCACGGAGTGATAGATTCGACAATTTGTGCCACTTTAATGATGCTTGCGGCAACTGCATTAGGAATAGGAAGCTGCTATGTATGTGCTTTTAAAGAAGATGTATTAAAAGAAATTTTAGATATTCCAAGCTCATATGAAGTTAATTGTTTATTACCGGTTGGCTATCCCAAGGATGTTTTACCTCATAATAACCGCATGGATTTAGAGGATTTTGTAATTTATAAATAGGAGTAAAAAAATGGTTATTAATGTAATAGGAGCAGGTCTTGCTGGTTGTGAGGCTTGTTATTATTTAGCAAAAAAGGGTTATAATGTAAGGTTATATGAAATGAGACCTAAAAAAATGACACCAGCACATAAAACTGATAAGTTTGCTGAGCTAGTGTGTTCTAATAGTTTAAGAAGTGATTCTTTAGAGAATGCGTGTGGCATATTAAAAAAAGAGATGGAAATGCTAGACTCTTTAATAATTAAAGCTGCAAGGCTAAATAAAGTAGAAGCTGGTGGAGCTTTAGCTGTAGATAGAGAAGGTTATTCTCAATACGTTACAAATATTATTAAAGGTATGCCTAATATAGAGATAGTAAATGAGGAAATCAAAAAAATTGATACTACAATACCAACTATTATTGCAACAGGGCCACTAACTAGTAGCGATTTATGTGATGAAATTAAAAATTTATTTGGCTGTGATGATTTTTATTTTTTTGATGCTCAAGCTCCAATAATTTATGCTGATTCCATAGATTATTCTAAGGTGTATTTAAAAAGCAGGTACGATAAAGGTGTTGCATCATACTATAATTGCCCAATGACTAAGGATGAATTTGATAAATTCTATAATGCTTTAATTACTGCTGAGGGTGTGGAGGTAAAGGATTTCGAGATAAAGGTTTTTGAGGGCTGTATGCCAGTAGAAATCATGGCCAAAAGAGGACCTCAGACACTCACATTTGGTCCAATGAAACCAGTAGGCTTAATGACTCCAGATGGTAAAAAACCTTATGCGGTAGTGCAATTGCGCCAAGATGATGCTGCTAAAGAAATGTATAATATAGTTGGCTTTCAAACGCATTTAAAATTTCCTGAACAAAAAAGGGTATTTCAAATGATTCCAGGTTTGGAAAATGCTAGATTTGCTAAATATGGTAGGATGCATAAAAATACCTATATTAATGCTCCTAAAATTTTAAATCCAACCTATCAAACCAAAAAATACCCTAATATTTTCTTTGCTGGTCAAATTAGTGGCGTAGAGGGGTATGTCGAGTCAGCTGCAAGTGGAATATATGCTGCTATAAATATGGATAGATATTTAAAAAATAAAGAACTTATAGTTTTACCAGCATCTACAGTTATGGGTTCTATGTCACTATATATATGTAATGCCTCTTATGATGGTTTTCAGCCAATGAATGCCAATTTTGGAATTATGCAGAATTTAGATATTCCTCATAAGAAAAAGGATAGAAAATCTTTATATGCCCAAAGAGCATTACAAATAATGCAAAAGGAATTAGAAAAAATCAATGAGTGATAATGAATTAATTGAGGAATTTGTTAATTATTTATACAGCGTAAAAAATTATTCTGTCAATACCCAGCAAAGTTATCGAAATGATCTTGTTGAATTTTTAAATTTTATTAAAACTGAAAAAATGGCAGCAGGGCTTTTAAAAATAAGAAATGAAAGAATTTGTAAAAATTATATATCATATTTATCTAATCAAAACTTAAAATCAACATCAATTCATCGTAAACTTTCATCTTTAAATAGCTTCTATGACTATTTAGTTAAGCAGGAGTTAATCGATGTAAACTACTTTAAAAATGTGTCATCTCCTAAAATTCCTAAAAGATTACCTAAAATGATTAAAGGTGAAGAGATACAAATGCTTTTTGATATTTGTGATTTAAACAATAAATTAGGTTATCGTAATTACTGTATACTTGGATGTTTATATGGATGTGGTTTGCGTGTTAGTGAATTATGCAATATGCAAATAAAGGATATAGATTTTAATGAGCGAGTAATTAAAATTCATGGTAAGGGAAGCAAAGAAAGATATGTTGTTATGTATGAGGAGCTATCAAATATGCTAAAGCATTATATATCAACATTTAGATTAGATATTTTATATAATGGCGATAATAAAGAAATTAGAAACGTATTTTTAAATAAAAATGGTGGTAAATTATCTAGAGTAGGTGTAAGAAAAATTCTTGATGGATTAGTCAAGCGTTGTAATGAGACATTTCATATTTCTCCTCATATGCTACGTCATAGTTTTGCCACTGCTTTATTAAATAATGGGGCTGATATGAGAAGTGTTCAGGAGTTATTAGGACACGAAAGCCTTTCAACGACTCAAATTTATACTCATGTAAGCTTTGAAACTATAAGAAGCTCTTATGAAATTGCTCATCCTAGAGCAAATAAGATAAAAGAAAGAAAAGAGTAATTTAGGCTTGTAATATTATCGTTATTTTGCTATAATTTTTTTGTTAAAAAGGAATGGAGTTAAAATGATGAAAAAAATTTGTACATTAATTTTTGTATGTTCTTTATTGTTTATGGTATCATCTTGTTCTAAAAAACAAGATATAGTTACAAGAAAGGATAACCCTAGTAATGAAATGATAACTACCTTAAATCTTGAAGGTGTAAAAAATGGTAATAGTTTAATTGAGGTAGATAATACCGCTAATGAATATTATGATATTAAAATGGCTGCGGATTACAATTCTACATTTTTTGTTCATACTACTAATTTAGACAATATAGCTAAAGAGCAAGGCGATAAGATTCATAGTTTATCTATTAAGCCTTTAACATTTACTTCAGATATAACCACTACTGAGACTTCAAATATTATAAATAA
>DVKU01000031.1 GCA_018715825.1 Candidatus Avacholeplasma faecigallinarum | reverse complement strand
ATAAATACAGCAGTAAAAGTGATAAATGAAAATTACCACTAGAAAATAAATACTATTCAAGCCTTCTCCCATAAAAGCTTAAATAAAAAGAACAGTATTATAAATAACTACCTAATTTATCATAATTATAACAAATAATGAAAGCCTTTACAAGAATAATTGTAATATATTGGTAAAAATTTGAAATTTTTATTTAAATTTCGTTTTCATCTTTATTAATTGTATGTTCTATCTTATCCCACGTAGGTTTAACAAACAAGGCCCTTATAGCAGCATAAGCATAGCTAGTCATAAAAATTGGATGATAAAATATAACCTTTAATCGTTGAAATTTTTTTATCTTTATTGTTTTTCGATCCAAAATAAATAAATATATTGTAAAAAGAATGAAAAATAAATATATGGCAACAACTAAATAAATCATTCGTGATAAATATTCCCAATAATGTGTATCCTTCATTGCCAAATCACAAATAAATAAAATAAATAAAATCAGCAAATACACTAATAAAGCAATTCCCAAAGTAATCATAGGAATACCACCTATAATCTGATACCACATATTTCGATTTTTACTATTCTTCTTTAAAACCTCAATTTTATCCTTTTTATATTTTTTTTGAACGGTAAAATATCCTTTAATCCATCTAGTACGCTGAATAATTGACTGTTTCATAGTCAAAGGTTGCTCATCATAAAAAATAGCATCTTCCACATAACCAGACTTTAAATTATGAACAATTGAATAATTAGTTAATTCGTAGTCCTCAGTTAATGTATGAAAAGGCCAACCACAATAATCCCTTAGGACAGATGCTTTAAAATAAAAGCCTGTTCCCGAAATTAAAACATTCATACCAAAATTCATTTTGGGCTTATTCTGAATTGTATTAATTATTGTAAATGTTAATGCTGATGCACCACATACGGTTGATGCATTCCAATCCTTATTTTCTCTTTTGCCACAAGCTATATCGTAGCCACATTGATAAGCATCATTCATTCTAGAAATGAAATTTTTAGATATCAAATTATCTGCATCCAAAATCATAAATGCATCATAAATATCATTTGAGGTATAAATATATTTTAAACACTCATCAAGGGCAAATCCTTTTCCTACATTATTCAAATTTACTCGATAAAAAATATGAATATTTAAATCTGTAAACTTTTTACTTATTTCAATAGTAGGATCATCTTTAGACTCTACTATTAAGTATATGTCATATAAATCTTTAGGATAATCACATTTTTCTATACTTTTTAAATTAGCCTCTATAACCTTAGATTCATCTCTTGCGGCTATTATTATCGCAAACTTGGCCTTCTTTTCACTATGAATAACACTAGATTTTTTAAAATAACCAACAAAAAATCTAACAATTCCAACTAAAAGGAAACACAAGCACAAACCAATTAAAATTAATATTGAATACTCTATATATTTAAAAATGCCAAACATATAATATCTTTCTCCATTTTTTCTATGTTCTCCCACAATTCCAACATAATTATATCAAATATAATTTTTTTTGCAATAAAATTACAATGTTATTAAAATATGTGAGATAAAACATCTTTATTAGTTACACATTTTTAAAATATTCTTATTAAGTTGATTAATATTTTTAATAATAAAATTATCTTTATTGATTTTTAAGTCAACAAATATATTATTTACATTATAATTATTTATTACTTTAGCAATTATCTTTTTATAATCATCATTATTCATAAAATCATTAGGATTAACTAGAATTGTCTTAATATTATTTTTTTTAAGCATAGAAATGATAGCAATTAAATTTTTTTCAAATTCAATTATATTATTTTGAATTTCTAAAGATTCTGAAAAGTCTATAATACAATCGCTATAATTTCTAGATTTTACAAAAACACTCAAATAATTTATAGACTCAACTGAAGTAAGTGATTTCTTTGAAAAATTATCAATTATAAATTTGTCTCTAATTTTATTAAAGGCTTTATTTTTTTTACATTTATATGTATTTTGTTCATATTTTTCTTCACAAAGTGTACTACCACCAAAAACAAGTATTCTTTTTTTCATAATTACATCGCCTTTCTAACTATTACGTTATCTAGTTTACGATACCAGTTTACAGCATACTATCAATTTTGTCAATAGTTTTAAAATATTTAGTTGTTTATTTTTAAAAAGCATGATATAATTATAGAAAACGAGGGGTTAGCATATGGATAATATTAAAAAGACATTAGAAAACTGGTTAAATCAATTAAATTCATTTAGTTTTAAAAACTATGAGGAACTTCCTGATATTGAACTTTATATGGATCAGGTTGTCACATTCTTAGAAAAACAATCAAGTATTTTCCAAACTTCTTCTTTAGATAAACAAATTACATCATCAATGATAAATAATTATGTTAAAGGTGAAGTAATTCAAGCTCCTATATCTAAAAGATACAATCGTGAGCACCTAGCTGCAGTTGAACAGGTAATGACCTTAAAACAAGTTCTTACAATTGCAGAAATAAAACAAATTCTAGATAAAAACTACAATAAAGCTGTAGAAAAGGCTGATATATTTAACACATTTAACACTATAAATAACGATAAAAAATCTCAAGCAGTTGAACAAGCCTTCAAGCAGCTTAATAACATTGATGATAACGATACCTATGGACTAATGAAACTAGCATTAGATTTTGCCCTTAGTGCCAATGCCTATATTAATATAGCTAAAAGAATTTTATTTTTAACTAGAGTTTATGATTTTGAAAATACTGAAAACGAAAAAGAGAAAGAAAAAGAGAAAAAAAAGGATGAAAAGGCCCAGTCAAATGACTGAGCCTTTTAGATTGTTGACAAACTAAAATTATTATCAGGCTGAAAAACAAGTGAAAATTGCCTTTATTCTTTACTTAATTCTATAGTTCTATTTACACAAGCTTTATAACATTTTTCAATAGACTCTTTAAAGTTATTATCATATAATGCTTGTAATCCTTCTAAGGTAGCTCCTTTTTTGGAGCATACATTATCTATTAAGGTATCTATACTGTCCTTCGATTGTAAGATCATATTACATGAACCTATTATGGAATTTACACATAGCTGTTTAGCCATTTCATAATCTATATTGTAGTTAGCTGAATATTCTATAAAGCATTTACAAAAATAATATAAATAGGCTGGCATACTACCATTTAAAGGAATTGCTGTGTCTATCTTCTCTTCATCAACTTCAATTGTTTGTCCAATTGAATTAAAAATATCTAAGATGATGTTTTTATCCATATTTTGATTATTAAAGCATACTGTCGTAGTAGCCTTTTGAATTAGGGCTGGTGTATTTGGCATTGCCCTTATAACGTAAGCATTTTTAAAATATTCTTCTAAGGTTTTTATATTTATTCCTGCGGCAATAGAAATAACATATTTATTTACAAAATCAAGGTTATTTATATCTTTAAGTGCCTCTTTAAACATTTGAGGCTTAATAGCTAAAATGATTATTTGTGATTTTTCAAATAAATCAATCTCATTTAAAGCTATTTCAATATTTAGATTCTTATAATATTGCTGATGGTCTTTATTAGGAGTATAAATTATTATCTCATCCGTATTATACAATTTAGCATTAAATATTCCCTTTAAAATGCTGCCACCCATTTTACCTACGCCTAAAATTCCTAGTTTTTTCATTTTCTTACCTCACCATTACCATAAATTTTATATTTATAAGTACAAATCTCATTTATTCCCATAGGTCCTCTGGCATGAAGCTTTTGAGTAGAAATTCCAACCTCTTGACCAAAGCCAAATTCACCGCCATCAGTAAATCTTGTAGAGGCATTATGATATACACAAGCACTATCAATAGAATTTAAAAATAAATCGCGCATTTTTAAATCATTTGTAATAATAGCTTCACTATGCTTTGAAGAATGAATATTTATATGTGAAATAGCTTCATAAATGTCCTTAACAATTTTTATAGCTATAATATAATCATTGTATTCAGTATAAAAATCTTTTAAAGTTGCAGGATTAACTTTAATAATTTCTAATGTTTTACTACAGCCACGCATTTCAATATTTAATTCCTTAAATTTTTCATAAAGCTTAGGCAAAAATAAAGGGGCTATTTTTTCATCAACAATTATATTTTCAATAGAATTACATACTGATGGGCGTTGATATTTAGCATTAATGGCTATATTTAGGGCCATATTGATATCAGCATATTCATTTACGTATAAATGACAATTACCGCTTCCTGTTTCAATATATGGAACCTTAGCATTATTAACTACGTATTCAATTAAGCCTTTTCCGCCTCTTGGTATTAATAAGTCTATATATTGTCTTTTTTGTAATAATTCTATGGTTGTACTTCTATTAATATCCTCTATTAAAGTAATGCAATTAGGATCAACAAACTGACCTATTGCCTCCTTCATACATCTTACAAGCTCCTTATTAGTATTAATAGCCTCTTTTCCTCCCTTTAGAACACAAGCATTGGCAGTCTTTAGGCATAGTGAGGCAATATCAACACAGACATTTGGACGTGACTCAAAAATAGCGGCAATAACTCCAAATGGTACAGCAATTTTTTCAATAATTAAACCATTAGGACGTTTAAAGGTTTGCAAATTTTTACCTACAACATCATTTAAGTTAGCAACTTCAATAATAGAATTAGCTAAAGACTTGATGCGATTTTCATTTAAGGTTAGCCTTTCAATCATAGCTTGGCTTAGATTATTAGTCTTGGCGTTAAGAATATCCTCTTGATTTTTCTTTAATATCTCATCTTGATTATTTAAAATCGTGTTTGCCATATTAATTAAGCATTCCTTACGTATTTTATTATCAAGACTTAAAAGCTCAAAGCTTGCTTTTTTGACTTTACTTAAAAGTTCATCTAACATAATAAATCCTCCCTAAAAACAACCATATTATTAGCATGTATAATTTCAGATTTAGCATCACTTGAAATTAATTGTTTTACCTCCATAGTTGATAAACCCTTTATTCTTAAAATATCTAAATAAGAATAATTTGTAATTCCTTTAGCTATTATCTTATTATTTTTATCACATATATCTATAACTGCTCCCTGTAAAAACTCTCCATTTACAGATACGACACCTTTAGGAAGTATGGAAACCTTCTTTTTTAACAGCATATCTTTACAACCATCATCGACTATAATATTACCACTTGAATTGGCTTTAAAAATCATCCAATGCTCACGAGAAGAAATTCCCTTTTTCTTAGCTGTAAATAAAGTACCGATTTCCTCGCCTTTAATAATATCATCTAGTCTTGATATTTCTTGACTATTACAAATTATCATATTGCAGCAAGCTGTAGTGGCAATTATGGCAGCATTGATTTTGGTTTTCATTCCCCCAGTACCAACATTTGAGGTTGAATCTCCAACCATAGATAAAACATTATTATCGATTTTATCGACTGTTTTAATTATAAATGCATCACTATGTAATTTAGGATTTTTATTAAACAAACCATCTATATCTGAAAATAAAACTAACAAATTAGCTTTAATCATTGGCACAATTAAACTTGCAAGTGTATCGTTATCACCAACTTTTATCTCTTCAACAGCTAAGGCATCGTTTTCATTTATAATAGGAATAATATTGTTTTTAAACATAGCATCTAAGGTATCACATAAATAAAGCATTCTTTTTCTTACTTGAAAATCATCATGATTTAGTAATATTTGTCCACAAATAAGACCATATTTACTAGCACTATCATTATAACACTGCATAAGTTTTGCCTGACCTATAGCAGCACAAGCTTGTTTCAAAGCCATTTCTTTTGGCTTTTTACTTAAGCCTAATTGGTACATTCCTAAGGCAATTGCTCCACTACTTACTAAAGCTATTTCAATATTATTTTTCTTTAGCTTTATAAAAGTTTGCATTAATTCATCAATTCTTTGAAAATTGATAGAATTATCAGCATTAACAAGTGACGATGAACCAACCTTTACTACAACTCTTTTAATTTCAGAAAAATCTCT
>DVKU01000030.1 GCA_018715825.1 Candidatus Avacholeplasma faecigallinarum | reverse complement strand
TTTCAAAAGAAGGACAGATGGATTTTCCTAAAACATCAATGGTATCGCCATTAGAGTTTAGTAAGATATATGAAGAATGCTTAGCTAAAGGAGAAATACCAATTGTATTACCAATTTCTTCTAGCTTAAGTGCCACTTATCAATCAGCTTGTATTGCTAAGGAGGCTTTTGGTGATAAAGAGATTTATGTTATTGATACTAAAACTGCTTTAGGTGCTTTAAAGGTTTTAATTTTAGCGCTAACAAGCAAATCCTTTAACACGATTACAGATTTATTAGATGAAATTAATTATTTATTACAGCATATTAGGTTTTATGCTGTACCATTAACCTTGCAATATTTATATCGTGGCGGTAGATTATCTAAAACCTCAGCCTTATTAGGTAACCTTTTAAATTTAAAGCCAATTTTAACTGTAGATAACAATACTGGCAAGGTGTTGCCACTAGCTAAGGTTAGGGGAATCAAGCATGCCTATTTAAAAATTAATGATTTTATTAAAGAAAATCCCATTGATTTTAATTACCCACTTGATTTTGGGTATTCTAGTGACATCAAGAATGCCAATGAATTGAAATCATATTTAAGTGATGATATAACTATTTATACTATGACTCAAATATCGCCTGTAGTAGGTGCTCATGTTGGTCCAAATGCTTGTGCAATTTTCTATATTTGTAAAAAATAAAAAAATGTCTATTTTTATTCAAATAGATATTTTTTTATTTTAGGCATAAATATTGCCTATTTACCTAATAATATTAGATATAAATAGGAGGAATTTGTATGGATAGACTATATTTATGCATAGATTTAAAAACCTTTTATGCTTCAGTTGAATGTGCCGAAAGAAAATTGGATCCCTTTACTACCAATTTAGTTGTGGCCAATCCCTCACGCGGTAAAGGAGCAATCTGTCTAGCTATTACTCCGGCATTAAAGGCATTAGGAATTAAAAATAGGTGTCGCCTTTTTGAAATACCTTCTGATGTAAATTATATTACGGCAATGCCAAGAATGAAGCTATATATGCAATATTCTACAAATATTTACAAGCTTTATTTAAAATATTTTGCTAAAGAGGATATTTTGGTTTACTCAATTGATGAATGCTTTATTGAGGTAACACCCTATTTGAAATTATACAATATAGATCATATATGCTTGGCTAAAATGATTATGGATGATGTTTATAATATATTTAGAATATCAGCTCAGGTAGGAATTGGAACTAATCTTTTTTTAGCTAAGGTTGCCTTAGATGTTACAGCTAAGCATAGTCCTAACCAGATTGGATTTTTAGATTTAGAGCTTTTTAAACATACTATGTGGTATCATACACCTCTAACAGATATTTGGGGAATAGGAAAGGGAATCAGCAAAAGGCTTCACAAGCATAGAATTTATAGCCTATATAGATTGGCTCATATTGATGAAGAGATTATATTTAAGGAATTTGGAATTAATGGTAGAATACTTATTGACCATGCTAGAGGAATTGAGCCTTGTAGTATTTTAGATGTTAAATCATATGTACCTAAAGCCAATTCCTTTTCTAGTCAACAAATTTTATTTGAGGATTATGAATATAATGACGCTTTATTAGTTTTAAAGGAAATGGTAGAATTAGGTGTTCAAAGACTCATAAAGAATAGGGTAGTTTGTGGTGGTGTTTCTTTATATGTAGGGTATTCAAAGGATATTCATAAAGCATCAAAGGGGTCATTTAAGCTTTATGAATTTACGAATTCTCATTTTAAATTAAATGAATATTTTATAGGTCTATTTCATAAAATTGTAAAAAATGATATTCCCATTAGAAAAATAGGTATAGGCTTTATTAATATTGTTGATCAATCGTATAAGACCATAAATTTATTTACTGATTTTTCTAAAGAGCAAAAGGAAGAAAATTTACAAAAATCAATTTTAAAAATAAAGGAAAAATACGGTAAAAATGCTATTTTAAAAGGGATGAATTTACAATCTAAAGCTACGACTACAAAAAGAAATGAACTTATAGGAGGCCACAATGCAAACTAGAGCCAAGCAATTTATGCCATTTGATTCATTAGATGGTTATTATGATATGATTGATGAGGCAAATGTAGTAATAACGCCTAAAAGGGATTTAACTTTAGATGAGGAAAATAGATTAAATGCTATAATATATAAAATTAAAAATAAAATGATAATTAAGATTTGCTATTATGAGAAAAATGGTTATTATACAAGAATTGCAATGTTATCGGAGGTGTCATTGCCATATCGATATATAAAAATTATAAAAAAGAAAATTAATTTTGATGATATTTTGAGCATAGAAATTGTAAAAGATATTGAAGAATAAATAATATTTAGAAAATTTATAGACAAAAATGAATATTTATGATACAATAAAATATCAAATTAGAGGTAGCAATGTAGAAGAGTACTATATGGAGAAGGCGTTCTATGAAGTATAGGAAAGGTAGTCATTGCCGAATAGTCATAATAGGCATAGTATGGCTATGGGGGTATTGGGAAGACCTATATCACTCCTACGAAAGTAGAGGCGCTAAGGATATTTGATTACGATAGAGTGCCTGCACTCTATTTTTTTATTTTGGAGGTTATGATGAAAATTAGTGGTGTTGATGTAGAATTTTTAAAACAAAAGTATAATACTCCTTTATATATTTATGATGAGGAGCACATTATTAAAAATATGAATGGCTATTTAAATAATTTTAAATCAAATAAGTTTAATACAGAGGTTTTATATGCATCAAAAGCTTTCTGTGTTAAGGAAATGATTAGATTGGTAAAACAAGCTGGTATGTCGCTAGATGTAGTTTCTTTAGGTGAATTAAAAACAGCTTTAGCTGTTGATTTTGATATGAGTAAGGTTTATTTTCATGGCAATAATAAGTCAGTAGAGGAAATTACATGTGCTTTAGAAAATAATGTTGGAACAATTGTAGTAGATAATTATATGGAGCTCGTTACTCTTGAAAATCTTTGTCAAAAATTTCAAAAGAAATGTAATATTTTAATTAGATTGAATGTTGGTGTTGAGGCTCATACCCATAAGTTTATTGTTACAGCTCATGTGGATTCTAAGTTTGGTGTTCTATATGAATCTATAGAATATAATAATATGATGGATTTAATTAGAAATTCTAATTATATTAATTTTAAAGGTTTTCACTCACACATAGGCTCCCAAATATTTGATTTGCAGGCTTTTAGTGCAGCCTTAGAAAAATTAATTAATATATGTAAAAATTTTTCTCAACCATTGATTTTAAATATAGGTGGTGGCTTTGGTGTTAAATACGTAGATGAAGATAAACCAATACCTTTTGATGTGGTAAGTAAAACTTTAATAGATGAATGTGAAAAATCTTTAGAGAAAAATAATATTCAAATTGAAAAACTATGTATTGAACCAGGTAGAAGTATAGTAGCTGAGGCTGGATACACATTATATACTATAGGTGGTATTAAAAAGACTCCTAATAAGCTTTACTATTTTATTGATGGTGGTATGACTGATAATATAAGGCCAGCTTTATATCAAGCAAAATATAATGCTGATATAATCGGAAAAGAAGATATGTTGAAATCACAAATTGTTACAGTGGCTGGAAAATGTTGTGAAAGTGGAGATATAATCATTGAAAATATACCTCTACCTAAAGCTATAAAGGGAGATTTATTAATTACACATACTACTGGTGCTTATGGCTATTCTATGAGCAGTAATTATAATAAGGCTTTAACACCTGCAGTAGTTTTTGTAAATGATGGTAAGGACAAGCTTGTTTGTAGACGTCAAACAATTGATGAGTTATTAGAAAGAGAGTTGTAATATGAAAGTTGAAAAGATGCACGGCTGTGGAAATGATTTTTGTCTTATTGATTATAAAGAAAATACAGACTATGAAAAATTAGCTCTTAAGCTTTGTAACCGTAAAACAGGGGTTGGAAGTGATGGCCTTATAGTTGTTAAAAGAGATCCTTTGGAAATGCTATTTTATAATGCCGATGGTAGTAGAGCACTTATGTGTGGAAATGGAATTAGATGCTTTGCTTTATATGCTTATGAGCATAAATTGGTTAATAAACTAAAATTTCCAGTAGTGACTGGAGCTGGTCAATTAGAATTAGAAATAGTTAATCCCCAAAATTTTACCTGTAAGGTTTATATGGGTAAGCCAATTTTTACAAATCAAATGATTTATGTTAATGACGATATAGATTCTTTCGGTAGAGTTATTAAAATTAATGATAGTCTTATTACAATTTATTCGTTTTTTATGGGAACTATTCATACAGTCATTTTTGTAAATGATTTTACAGATAACGTAGTAGAATATGCCTCTAAAATATGTAATAATCCATTGTTTACTAAAAAGACAAACGTTAACTTTGTAAGAGTTATAAACAAAGAAAATATCGAGGTTAAAACCTATGAAAGAGGTGTAGGATGGACACTTGCCTGTGGAACAGGCTGTTGTGCTTCTGTTGTAGCAGCTAATAGACTTGGCTTAGTAGGCACTAAGGTTAAAGCGATATTGGAATTAGGATTTTTAGAGATTGAGTTAAAGAAGAATGATGTTTTTATGACTGGTCCTGCAACTAAGGTTTTTGAATGTGAAATAAAGGAGGAAATTTAAGATGTTAAAGGGTAGTATTGTAGCACTTATAACTCCATTTAATAATGATGGAAGTGTAAATTACGAAAAGTTAGGAGAATTATTAGAATATCATATAAATAATCATACGGGTGGTATTGTTATTTTAGGTACAACAGGTGAGGCATCGACTTTATCTTTTGATGAAGAGGCTCAAATCGTTGAGTATTGTGTAAATAAGATAAATAAAAGAATACCATTAATAGTTGGTTCAGGATCAAATGAGACTGAAAAGGCTGTTAAGATGTCTAGAAAATATTCAGAGCTAGGTGCAGATTATGTTTTGGTTATAACACCTTACTATAATAAAACTAATGAAAGTGGTTTAATCAAGCACTTTACAATGGTAGCAGATGCTAGCCTATGTCCAGTAATTATGTATAATGTTCCAAGTAGGACAGGTATGAATATGTCTCTTCATGCCATAGAGGTACTCTCTAAGCATCCTAATATATGTGGAATCAAAGAAGCATCAGGAAATATAAGCTATTCAACTAAGGTTAGTAAATATATTAGTGATGATTTTGCTATGTATTCTGGTAATGATGATATTATAGTTCCTATGATGGCAATTGGCAGTAAGGGAGTAATTTCTGTTTTAGCTAATATTGCCCCTAAACAAACTGCTAAAATGATAAATTTGTGCTTAGAAGGTTTATATCCCGATGCTAATAAAATTCAACAAGATCTTTTAGATGTTATAAATGATTTATTTTTAGAGGTTAATCCTATTCCAATTAAGGCTGCAATGAACCATTTAGGTTTTAATGTTGGTGGATATAGAATGCCTCTTGATGAGATGTCTGATAAGAACAAAGAAGTTTTATTTAACGAACTAGATTTAAAAAAGGAGATAATTTATTAATGAAGGCTTGTGTAGTTGGCTATGGAGCAATGGGTAAAATTGTAAAAGAAATGCTAAAGGATGAATTTAAATACTCTGTAGCATTAGAATGTGAATATAAAAAATTAGATGATACTGATGGAGATTTTGACTGCATAATCGATTTTTCTAATCCTTGTAATTTAGATATGATTATTAGCTATGCTAAGATGCATCATAAGGCTGTTATTTTTGCAACAACTGGGTATAGCGAGGCAGATTTACTTAAAATAAAGGATTTAGCTAATTATACACCAGTCCTACAAAGTGCTAATTTCTCACTTGGAGTTATTTTGTTAAATAAATTGGTAAAGGAAATTACACCT
This sequence comes from Candidatus Avacholeplasma faecigallinarum, assembly GCA_018715825.1. Taxonomy (GTDB): domain Bacteria; phylum Bacillota_I; class Bacilli_A; order Acholeplasmatales; family Anaeroplasmataceae; genus Anaeroplasma; species Anaeroplasma faecigallinarum. The sequence goes on along the minus strand of DVKU01000030.1, from coordinate 8,666 downwards.
ATTTTAAAGGATTCATTTGATATTGAAATTATCGAGGCGCATCATCATAACAAAATTGATGCACCAAGTGGCACAGCTAAGATGCTATTAAATTCAGTTGTTGAGGCAACTGATTTTACACCGATTTTTGGTAGAGAAGGCTATTGCCCTAGAAAGCCAAATGAGGTTGGTGTTCATGCCATTAGAGGCGGTAGCATAGTTGGTGAGCATGAGGTGCTATATTGTGGTGAGGATGAGGTGTTAAGCTTAAAGCACAGTGCTCATTCTAAAAAAATATTTGCTGTAGGCGCTATAAAAGCTGCCCATTATTTATGTAATAAGCCTAATGGGCTTTATACTATGGATGATGTGCTTTTTGGAAAGGAATAATTATGGATGCTAATGAAATTATAAATTTAATTAAAAATTCAAAGAAGAAAACACCTTTAAAAATTTTCTTAAAGGCTAATTGTGATTTAGATTTTACAGGCTTTAAATATTTTGGCAATAAAGATCTTTATGTTATTTTTGCTGAAGCTAACGATATTATGCCTATAATAGATAAGTATAAAAACCAAATAGTTGACATCGAAATTGAAAATGATTGTCGTAATTCAGCAATTCCTCTTCTTGATACAAAAAATATTAATGCCAGAATAGAACCAGGTGCAATTATAAGAGATATGGTTGAAATTGGTAATAACGCCGTTATTATGATGGGCGCCGTTATTAATATTGGAGCAGTTATTGGTGATAATACTATGATAGATATGAATGCTGTTTTAGGTGGTAGAGCAATAGTAGGTAAAAATTGCCACATTGGTGCTGGTGCTGTTTTAGCTGGTGTTGTAGAGCCTGCCTCAGCAAAACCTGTTGTAGTAGAAGATGGTGTATTAATTGGTGCCAATGCTGTTGTTATTGAGGGCGTTAGAATTGGTAAAAATTCTGTTGTTGCAGCTGGAAGTGTAGTAATAGATGATGTAGAAAGTGGTGTTGTTGTAGGTGGAGTTCCTGCACGCATTTTAAAGAAAAAGGATCAAAAAACAACAGAAAAAACAGAATTAATTCAAGCATTAAGGACTTTATAAATAGTCATTAGATATTTTAAAGCATTTAATAAATTAGGAGGCAAAATAAAATTTATTACATAAAACTTATTTTGTCCTCCTATGAAAAACAAAATCGAAAAATGTAAAAGAAAAATATGTTTTTATGTTGAAATAAGGGTAATAAGGTTTTATAATTAACAATTATATAGGAATAAATAGGAGAGTTTAAAGATGAGGAAATATAATGTTGGAATTTTAGGAGCAACAGGTGCTGTTGGACGTGAAATGCTAAAGGTATTAGAAGAAAGAAATTTCCCAATAAACGAACTACGTTTACTGGCTAGTAGTCGTAGTGTTGGTAAAAAAATATTATTTAAAGGTCAAGAATATACTATTAATTTAGCTAGTCATGATGCATTTGAGGGCTTGGATTTTGTTTTAGGAGCAGCCTCTAATGCTGTGGCTAAAAAATTTGCTAATGATATAGTTAAGGCAAAGGCAGTTTTTATTGATAATTCTAGTGCTTTTAGAATGGATGATAATGTTCCTTTAGTAGTGCCTGAAATTAATCCAATGGATGCTTTTAAGCATAATGGTATTATTGCTAATCCTAATTGCTCAACAATAATTACTTTAATGGCTGTAGCAGCTATTAATAAATTATCAAAGATAAAGGCTATGGTAGCATCTACTTATCAGGCAACAAGTGGTGCTGGTGCTCAGGGACCAGTTGAATTATGTGAGCAGATGGATGCTGTTTTAAATAATAAGGAAATTAAACCACAAGTTTTTCAATATCAAATTGTGCATAATGTAATTCCTCATATTGGGTCTTTTTTAGAAAATGGTTATACTACTGAAGAAATGAAAATGCAAAATGAAGGTAGAAAAATTATGCATTTGCCAGATTTAAAGGTTACTTGTACATGTGTTCGTGTTCCAGTTTTAAGATCACATTGTATAAGCGTTAGCGTTTATACTGAAGATGTTTTAAACCTTGATGATGTTAAAAATGCTATAGCTAATTATCCAGGATGTAGGCTTTATGATTCTCCTAATGAGAAGCAATATCCAATGCCTATTGTAACTTCTGATCAAGATTTAGTTTATGTAGGAAGAATTCGTAAGGATTTAGTTTTTGAAAATGGAATAACATTATGGTGTTCTGGAGATCAGGTTAGAAAAGGTGCCGCAACAAATGCTGTCCAAATTGCAATGAAATTAATCGGGCTTGAATAATAGGAGGTTATTATGTTGGTTGTAACAAAGTTTGGAGGTAGCTCATTATCATGTGCTACTCAATTTGAAAAAGTAAAAAAGATAGTGATGTCAGACCCTAAGAGAAAGATTGTTGTTGTATCTGCCTTAGGTAAACGCGATTCATCTGATACAAAAATAACTGATTTATTATATATATTACATGCCCATTTAAAATATTCTGTTCCCTATCAGGATATATGGAATATGATTTATGATCGTTTTGTTGGGGTTCAAAAGGAACTTAATATCTCTTACGATATTAAGGTTGATTTAGATTTATTATATAAAGAGTTAAATAAAAATATATCTCAGGATTATCTAGTATCACGTGGTGAGTATTTAACAGCTAAGCTTATGAGTAGCTATTTAGGATATCAGTTCGTTGATGCTAAGGATTTATTATGCTTTAATTATGATGGTTTAATGGATGAAGCTACAACGACAAAAAATGTCAAACTAGCCTTTTCTACATATGGAACTATCGTAGTACCTGGATTTTATGGTTCATACCCTAATGGTAGTGTCAAACTATTATCAAGAGGGGGGTCTGATGTTACAGGCTCAATTCTTTCAAAATGTTTAAATGTAACTCTATATGAGAATTGGACTGATGTATCTGGTATATTAGCCGCTGATCCGAGAATAATTCCCTCACCTCGGGCTATTAAAGAGATAACTTATGCAGAATTAAGAGAGCTTTCTTATATGGGAGCATCAGTTTTACATGAAGAAACTGTTTTCCCTGTTCAGCAATTAAATATACCTATTAATTTAAAAAATACTAATGATCCAGACCATCCAGGAACATTAATAAAGAATGTTTGTACAGATGAAAGCAGTATAGTTACTGGTATAGCTGGTAAAAAGGATTTCTTATCATTCAACATTTCTAAAGATCATATGTCAAATGAAGTTGGTTTTTTAAGAAGAGCCTTATCTGTATTTTAGAAGTATAATGTTTCTATTGAACATATTCCATCAGGAATAGATTCATTTAGTGTTGTTGTATCACAGGCTTCAGTTGAAAAATGTCAATATGAACTAGTAACCGATTTAAAGAAAACACTTGATGCTGATGTATCAATTGAATCCGATATAGCCTTAGTTGCAATCGTTGGTAGAAATATGGCTAAGCGTAGTGGTATTTGTGGAACAATATTCCAAACACTTGGTGAACAAAAAATAAATGTTAAGCTGTTAGCTCAGGGTCCAGAGGAATTAAATATAATTATTGGTGTTGCCTCTAAGGATTATGAACAAACAATTCGTTCACTTTATAATAATTTGGTAGCTTAATATGAGTGTAGCTTCAATTAGAAAAGACCTTCATCAAATTCCTGAATTAGGTCGACAGGAATATAAAACTAAGGAATATATTTTAAATTTCGTTAAGGATTTTAAGTGTGAAATTTTTACTCCAACTAAAACATCTGTAGTGTTATATTTTGATTGTCAAAAAGAACATACAATTTGTTTTAGAGCAGATATGGATGCACTTCCAATTTGTGAAAAGACAAACTTAGAATTTCAATCAAAGCATAATGGTTTAATGCATGCCTGTGCCCATGATGGTCATATGGCTATGCTTTTACAATTTGCCTTATTTGCAAACGAAAATTTAGATAAATTACAAAATAATATTGTATGTTTATTTCAACCCTCAGAGGAAGATAATTGTGGAGCTAATGATATAATTGAATCAAAAATTTTAACCAAATTAAACGTTGAAAGGATATTTGGATTTCATATTTGGCCTAACTTGAATTTAGGTAAAATTTATACGATGCCTAAAGGTATGCTAGCATCATCATGTGAGGTAAATATAGATATAGTTGGGAAGTCAGTTCATGCTGCTAATAAAAAGGATGGAATTGATGCCCTTTATATCGCCACAAGATTAATTAATGAATATTACGATCAAATGAAGGATTTAGATCAGCCTCATTTGATTCATTTTGGTAAAATGGTTTCTGGTACTGCAAGAAATATAGTTGCCTCTCAAGCTAAAATAGAAGGTACTTTAAGAGCATTTTCAGATGAAACATTTGATTTGATTAGAATAAAGCTTCAACAGCTTGCTTCTAATTTAGCTAAAATGTATAATACTGAAATTAATGTTAGCTATAATGGAATTTATCCAGCTGTCATAAATGATAGTAAGTTAGTTTCTGAGTATAAAGATGTTTTAAATTTAGAGATTTTAACAAAACCATTTTTGCAGGCTGAGGATTTTGGCTGTTATACAAGGCACATTAAATCTATGTTTATGCTAATAGGTTGTGGTAGTGAGCATTTACTTCATACTGATACATTTGATTTTGATATGAATATTTTAAATGTTGGTGTAGAAGCTTATGTTACTTTAGCAACATTTAAATTTAGTGATTAAGACGAGTTAATCTCGTCTTTTTTTGTGTTAAATTTTCCTTATTTTTTAAATTTAAAGTGCTAAAATAAAAAGTGAAGGAGAATGTAAAATGGAATTATTAGCTAAAACATCTAGAACTTTAACTATAAAAATAAATGATTCAAATCCTTATTTTTCTAAAGAGGAATTTAATATTTATTTAAATAATAGTTTTTATAAAAAAGAACATCGTAATGTATTTACAATATACAACTTAAATCCTAATACAAATTATCAAATTAAAGTAAATGATCATTTGTCTTCATTTACTACTGACAATGAATCAGTTTTAATAAATGTTAGGGATTTTTTTGCCATAGGAGATGGTGTTAATGATGACACTGTTAAAATTCAAGCAGCTATAAGCTGTGCCCCAAAAAAGGCAACAGTTTTTATTCCCAAAGGTTGTTATTTAGTATCATCCTTATTTTTAAAAAGCGATATTACTTTATATATTGATAAGGATGCAAAAATATTAGCCAAAACAAATCGCAAAGAATTCCCTATTTTTCCAGGTATTATAGGCAAATATAATTTTGGAATATGGGAGGGCTCTGAGGTTAATAATTTTGCCTCTATATTAAATTGTATTGACATTGAAAATACGGCTATAGTAGGTGAAGGAGAAATAGATTGCCAGGCAAAGAATTCGGATTGGTATATTAATCATAGACAAATGAATATAGCTTATCGTGGTCATGCGATATTTTCTAATAGAAGTAAAAATATTACGGTTATAGGTCTTTATATTCATGATACTCAATCTTGGGCAATTCATCCATATTTTTCTAAAAATTGCAATTTTTATAATCTCCATATTAAAAATGACCCTAATATGCCAACAACTGATGGGATAGATCCAGATTGTTGTCAAAATATTAAAATTGAGGGCTGTATATTTGATGTTGGTGATGATTGTATTGCTATAAAATCAGGTACATATGAATTAGCTAAAAAATATAAGACACCATGTTCTGATATTTATATTGCTAATAATTTAATGAAACAGGGACACGGTGGAGTTGTATTTGGTTCTGAATCATCTGGTGGTATTAAAAACATAACAGTTGAAGGATGTTACTTTTTAAATACAGATAGAGGGTTAAGAATAAAAACAAGACGCGGTAGAGGTAATTTAATTTCTATTGACAATATTAACTTTTCGAATATAATTATGGATGGCGTCAAGACACCATTTGTCATAAATATGTATTATAACATGGGGCCAAAGGGTGGTCATGATGAGTATGTTTGGACAACTAAAAAGCTTCCAGTTGATGAATTGACTCCTAAAATAGGCCATATGCATTTTAGAAATATGAAATGCTTTGATGTAAGCTATGCTGCAGGAGTATTTTTAGGCTTGCCAGAGTCAAAAATTGAAAAAGTAGTGTTGGAAAACATCGAATTTACATACGATAAAAACGCTGAAGCTGGATATCCAGTTATGATAGAACATAATTTTCAGCTTAAAAGATGTGGATTATATTGTTTTAATGTAGAGAGTATAGAAACTAAAAATGTAAGGTTTAATGGTGTTTTAACAGAAGAAATTATAAACAAAAAGAGTGAGGAGTAAAATGGACAATCTATTATTTACGCTTAATGCAATTTTGCCAATCCTATTACCAGTTTTTTTAGGATATTTTTTGAAAAGAATACATTTTTTGAAGGATGATTTTTTAAAGGAAGCAAATAAATTTGTTTTTAATGTCTTAATTCCAGTTTTATTATTTAGCAATCTATATATGGCTGATTTATCACAAATAGATTGGTTATTTGTTGGATTTTCAGCTGCCGCAATTTTAATTTTATTTGTAATAGGTCTTATAATTGTAATTTTTGTTCCTAATCGCAAACAAAAAGGAGTTATTTTACAAGCTTCATTTAGATCTAATTATGCAATTATAGGTATACCTTTAGCTTCTATGCTTGGTGGGGCAACAGCTGAGGCCTCAGCAGCAGTAGTAGCAGCCGTTAGTGTTCCATTGTTTAATATTTTGGCTGTTATATCTTTAACTATTTTTGAGCAGGATGAAAATCACAATGTAAGCATTAAACATATTTTATATAAGATTATAACTAATCCTCTTATAATAGGAGTATTCTGCGGTTTATGTTTCTGTGGATTAAGTATGCTTATCGATTTCGGATTAAAATTTAACATAAATGATTTCTTAAACAATGAGTTAACATTTATACCATCTACTATAAAATCAATTGGTGGAATGGCAACTCCATTAGCTTTAGTTGTTTTAGGTGGAAGATTTGAATTTAAGGCTGTTAAAGCCTTATGGAAACAGCTAGTTGTGTCTGTAACCCTAAGATTAGTAATTACACCATTAGTATTTTTGGTAATAGCTTATTTTATTGGTTTTAAGAGTCCAACTCAGTTTGCGATATTAATTGCCTTATTTGCAACTCCGATTGCAGTTTCTAGTGCCCCTATGGCCGCTCAAATGGGACAGGATGAGGAGCTTGCGGGACAAATAGTTGTTTGGACAAGTGCTTTATCTACTATTTCATTATTTGTAATAATATTTATTTGTGCTCAAATTGGCATATTCTAATTGATAATCAAAAAGCCCATAAGCTTTGGCTATTAAAACCATTGCTTATGGGCTTTTATTAATATTATCTATTTTTCTAAAACCATATCTTTAAATTTCATCATATCATCAAAATTAGAAAATTTAGCAATGAAAAATTCATTACCCATTGCGGCAGATAAAACATCACTCATACGTTCATGCATACATATACAATTCTTATAAAGATTTATAATTTCATTAGTAGAATGCTTGTAGCTATAACGATCACGCCTTGCAGCATAAATACAATAGTATTTAGGATGGTTTAAATTAACATTTCTAATTTCATTGTAGCATATAATATCGGCATAGATTTGGTAAGTATCAACAGATTGAGCAAAGTTTATCATATCTGGAGTAAATCCTCCTGGTGGACGCATGTTAACCTCTAAGGCAACGATATCACCAGCTTTTCCTAATCCATGCTTATCATGTTTTAGTCTAAAAAACTCTAAATGAAAATATCTTGATTTTATATTAAAGGCTTTTAGTACCTTTTGACCAACTACATATATATCATTAGGTACCTCTTTATTTACATAATATGATAAATCAAGGTTCTCATTAACTATGTCCATGATAGATGGTGGAAATATTTCATTATCGCAAAATACAACATTACTATTAGCATCGCAAATTCCATCAAAGGAAACAATATTACCATCGATAAATTCTTCCATAATATAGGGAACCTGAAAGCCCTTCTTATAAAAATTTCTTAAATCTTCTTCAGATTGAATTTTATAAGTTGCCTGAGCACCGACTCCTACATTTGGTTTAACAACAACTGGATAACCTACAGTATTAATAAATTTTAAGTCTTCATCTATAGAAGTACAAAATTTGTATCTAGCAACAGGAACACCAGCCTTAGTATAAAATTCTTTCATATTACTTTTAGATGTAAATGAAATAACATCATCTATCTTAGCTCCAGTGATATTAAAATCAGTTCTTAATTTGGCATCTTGTCTTAGCCAATATTCATTATTTGATTCCAAAAAATCAATTTTACCATATTTGAATGCAAAGAAAGCTACTGCTCTATATACTTCATCATAATTTTCTAATGAGTTAACCTTGTAGTACTCAGTTAAAGAGTTCTTAACTTTTTGATCTAATTCATTATATGGAGTATCGCCAATACCTAAAATATTAACTTTATTCTTTTTAAGTCTATCACAAAAATTATAATAATTTTTTGGGAAAGCTGGAGATATAAATATAAAATTCATAGCAAACACCCTCTTTTGAAAAATTATATCACACTTTTACTATAAATAAAATTAGTTTTCAACTTTTAATTAAATTATTTAAAGGAATTGAATTGAAATATTAATTATTGTATAATTTTATTATAGTGTTCTAGGAGATGAAATT
>DVKU01000029.1 GCA_018715825.1 Candidatus Avacholeplasma faecigallinarum | reverse complement strand
GATGCTAAATTTCAAATAAGTCTTTATGATTTAATTTCAAAGGCATTATCATTAGCTCATGATGATATTGATTATAAAATTGTAGATATTAATAATATAGATAAACCAAAGCTTGAGAAGATTATTAATCTTTTAAATGAATATAAGATGTATCAAAGTAATATTGGTTATGACTATCGTAATAGTGTTTTTTATGGTATTAACCTAATTAGTGGTGATTATATTCGCTATGAGTTAAAGGATGATTTAGAAAATAGTATTAAGATTTTAAAAACATATTCGAGCGTAAAAAATAAATTGAATAAATATTTGTCTATTAAAATTAATACTGTAAATGATATTTATCAGAGTATTGATCTTGTTAAAGCTATGAATGATTTAAAGGAGTTTTATTCTTTTTATTTTCTTAAGGATGAAAGAAAAGAGCTTTTAGGTTATTTTAAAGATTATTTTGAAATAATTCCTTTGTTAAAAACAAATATATTAAAAATTTATAAGGATATAATTTTAAAAGAAGATTTAGAACAATTGTACTTAGATTATACTAGACTTTTACAAAAGGGAAAATTTTTTAATTCTGAATTAAAGAGATTACATAAAAGAATTCTATTATTTAGAAATTCAAAGGCTTCATATGATGAAATATTAAAAGAATTACCAATTTTAATTGATTATAAAAAGAATTTAATCAAAGCTAAGAAAATATTAAAATTAATAAAAAATCATGGTCTTGATGATAAAAGTAAATATGAATCTATTTATAATGATTTACTATCAATTAAAATTGATCAGGATATTAATATTAATCAAGAAGAATATAAGAAACTTAAGCCTTTTTTAACAGATTTATTAATTTCATTTAATAGCTTTTCATCTGATTATGAGGTTATCATTAAGATATCAAAGATATTTGATGCTAATATTTTTGATTTATTTAATAGCTCTATTGCTAAAGCTTTATCAAAACTAGAGCAAATATTTATAAAGCTAGAGGAAATTGATTCCTATAGATTATTGTTAAATACTATTAAGGGATTAGAGGATATAGGGGCAATTGATTATTTAAATTTTTATTTAAAGAAATCACTTCCAATTGAAAAGCTTGCACTTAACTACGAATATTTATTCTATAAGCAATACATTTATCATTTAATAGATAATTCTGTCATTTTACATTCTTTAACAAGACTAAAGTTAGATAGTATAATAGATGAGTTTAATGAATTAGATGAAAAACTATTTTTAATTAATAGAGATTATATAATTTCTGTTGTAAGTAAAAAAAGGCCTGATGATGTTTTAATGGAGGGCTCTAAATTTAAAATATTGGTTACCGAGGCCAATAAACTGAAAAGGCAAAAGCCAATTAGACAACTATTAGATGAAATCTTTGATTTAGCTTTGGATATTAAACCAGTATTTTTAATGTCGCCTTTATCAGTATCAACATACTTAAATTCTAAAGCTAATATTTTTGATTATGTTATATTTGATGAGGCATCTCAGGTATTTGCAGCTGATGCTTTAGGGGCTATTTATCGTGCTAAGCAATGTATTGTTATTGGTGATAATAAACAAATGCCACCATCAAATTTCTTTAGTAGCAGTCAGGATGATGAGGAGTTGGAGTTAGAATCTATTTTAGATGTTGCCACCTTATCATTTACTACTAGTAGATTAAGATGGCATTACCGTAGTAGAAATGAGCGTTTAATAACTTTTTCAAACTTAAATTTTTATGATAATAATCTAATTACTATACCACAAGCTAAAAAAGATGAAGAAGGATTTGGTATTGACTTTAAATATTTAAAGGATGCTAGATATGATTTGGATACTAGAACTAATCTAATTGAGGCACAAACAATTTGTGATATGGTTTTCAAGCATTTTGATAGTAGTACTAAATCATTGGGAGTAGTGGCATTTAGTGATGTTCAAGCTCGTTTGATTGAAGATTTAATTTTAAAAAGGTTAGAAACAAAGCCTCAATATAAGAAGTATTTTCAAGATGAATGTGATGAGCCATTCTTTGTTAAGAATCTGGAAAGTGTTCAGGGTGATGAGCGTGATCGTATAATCTTTAGCATTTGTTATGGCTATAATGAGAAGAATAAATTTTATCAACGCTTTGGACCATTAAACAACCTAGGTGGTGAACGAAGATTAAACGTTGCTATAACTAGAGCTAAATATAATATTACTGTCGTTTCATCTATTAAGGCTAGTGACATTAAGCTTGGCTCAACTAATTCATTAGGTGTTAAAATGCTTCATGATTATCTTGATTATGCTGAAACTAAAAATATTTCGTTAGTTAATTCTAATAATCAATATGATGGTTTAGGATTAGATGTAGTGAATTTTTTAGAGCAAAATGGTTATAAATGTTATTGTAATTATGGTTATTCTACATTTAAAATCGATATTGCAGTTATGAAGGATAATAATTTTATTTTGGCTATTATGCTAGATAAGACTAGAAGCTTAAAAACTAATACTACAGATCGTTATCGTTTAGAAAAGCTTTTATTAAATAGACTTGGCTGGAACTATTATAATATTTATAGTAGTGCTTGGTTTAATTATAATTTTGAGGAAAAAAATAGATTGCTAGATGCTTTAAAAAAGACTAATGAAGAAAAGAATATTACTTCTATTGATACAAGCTACTTAGAGGAGTCAAATGAGACTGTTAGTGATTCAATATTTAAAAAATATACATATTTAGATAATGGAACTGCTCAACAAATATATAATGATGAGGGTATGACAGTACTACTTAATAAGTTAATAGCTTGTGAACAGCCAATCCATGAGGATTATCTTTATGAAAGAGTTTTACAAATACTAGATAAAAAGCCTTCTAAGGTTTTAAAAAATTTAATTAATCATAGCCTAAGTGAAGATATCATTAAGAATGGTCATTTTTATATGGTAGATTATAATTATTCTAATGTTTTAAGAATTGATAGTTCAAGAAGTATTGATTATATTAGCCTAGATGAGCTAAAGGATGGCCTTTTATCTATTATAAAGTTGAATAATGGAATATCAATAGATAATGCTTATAAAAATTTAATTAAGGTTTTAGGATTTAATAGAGTTACAGATAAAACAAGAGCAATTTTAAATGATGTGTTAGTCTTTTTAAAGTTAGATGGAAAAGTAACTGAACGCGGTAATTCATTATTTATATAAGTGGGTGAGAATTATGGAATCATACTATTATAATGGGAGTACTATTTTAAAATATTTACGAAAGGTTTTAAATGAGATTAATCCCGAATATTTAGATAGTGGTATTAGATCAGGCTTTATAATGAAAAGGTTTGCCACTAAATATAATTTTAATCAAGAGGCAACAGCGAAGCTTGTCTTATTGTGTATGCTAAAGGATATTGGTTGTTATTATCAGGATGGAATTATACCTAAGGATGATGCTATTTTGACTTCTGCCTCTAGTTATACCTTTTTAAAGCATTGCTCACCATTAGGTGATGCAGCTAAGCCGTTATTATTTTATAATGCCAAATATCGTGCTGACATTAATAGTGATGATTATTATTGTGGTTTATTAATTACTTTAATTGATAAAGTGGTAAAATATGTTTATGAAGAATATACATTAGATGAAATTGAAAATATGCTAAAAAATGATGAAAGTGGTAGATTTAATCCTGATCAAATAAAAAAGATGATTAAGCTTTTACGTCAAGAAGAGGATATATTAGAAAAGCTAAATCAAAGAAATTCATTATTTGTTCATGAGACATGTGCTTTTATTCAACACGCTAATTATACTGATGATGAGCTTTTAAGCTATATAGATATGACTAATTATGCTTTTGAATTTCATAACCATGAAACACTAGCTCACACAGTTACCACAGCCATTATAGCTAAAGAATTAGCTAAGTTATCTAGACTAAGTGAAAGTCAAATTCAGTGTATTTATTTGGCTGCCCTAGTTCATGACATTGGTAAAATTAGAATTCCTGTTTCTATTTTATGCTGTCCTTCAAGATTAGAGGGAGAGGCTTTAAAGGAAATGCAAAATCATGTTGTCTATACAAAGGAAATTTTAGAAGGAAGCTTTTCTTATAAAATAGTAGAAATAGCTGCCAATCATCATGAAAAGCTAGATGGAAGTGGCTATCCTAGAGGATTAATGGCAATAGATTTATCAATAGGTGATAAAATTATTGCGGTAAGTGATATAGCCAGTGCTTTATATTGTAAAAGGAGTTATAAGAAGAGCTTATCTGAGGATGAAATAATTTCAATATTAGAAAAAGATGCTAAAAACAATAAAATAGATCAAAGAATAGTTAATCATTTCGTGGATAATTTTGATTCTATTATGGCTTTAGCGAAGGAAAAGGAAGAGCATGTTTTAAAAATTTATGAAGATATGAAAGAAGAATTTGAGGTTTTATCAACCTCTTCTCAATTAAAGGAATTTTTTATATAATATAATTGATTATTATATTTATAAAATGTTATAATTATTATAAATTAGGCAAAACTAGAGTAATTTAGTGACGCAAAGCTATAGGGTCCTACTATGGATAGCCAGTTGCGAAATTGAAGAAAGGAGCAAGGCAAAAAGGTAGGACTTTTTGTCTATAAAGGATATGAAACAAAGATATCATTTAATTTCATCTATACTTTCACTGGTCCTAACAGCTATATTATTAGTTTGTATTTGCTTTGCTTGGTTTATTTCTAATAAAGAGGTAAGTGTAACAGGAATCAGTGTTTCATCTAGTGATGGTGCTTTATATGATATTTCATTGACTAGATATAAAGCAATTGAAGATGGTGACATTTACAATATAGATTATAATACTACTCAAATTGATCCATTTGATATTTTAAATCCTTATTCAAAGGTTATATATGAAATAAAATTTAAAACTGATGTTTTAGATTTTGATACCTTGGATATGTTTTTACAAACCACCACAAGTACTGATATCCCAGGTCTAATTTATGATGGTACTAGCTATTATAATTATTTAAGTAATGTATGTAGTTTTTCTTGGTTAACTAAAGTTACTGATGGTTTTTCAATTGATGAAAATTGTTCTAATATTGGTTTTAGTTTTGAAAATGATACTATTCGTCAAACGACAGTACTAGTAAAGGAAAATATGACATCATTATCACTATTTCAAAGCAATGGCTATTATTATATTTACCTATTATTTGACTATGATACAATTAAGATAAATCGTATTTTCTCTTATAATATAGGTTTTACAGGCAACAAGATCTATTTTAAAGAGGATGTTAGTTTTATTATAAAAATGTAACAAGGAGGTAATACAATGTTTAAAAAAACTTCTATTTTACTTTTTAATTGTTTATTAATCCTTGTACTACTTTCGACATCTATTTATGCCTGGTATACTAATTATGTAGGCTTTAAGGCTCATGATGATATACAATTATCTTCAAATACTGGTTATTTTGCCGGAGGTAATGGGACAAAGGATAATCCTTATTTAATTTCATCTGCCGTACATTTGTATAATTTAGCTTGGCTACAAGATTTAGGTTATTTTGATTTAGAAGATGATTCTAATCCAAATTTAGAAGGTAATCAGCGTTTTTATTTTGAATTAGTTTCAAATATTGATATGTCAAAACTAATTAATAATAATTTAATTTCGCCAATTCCCCCAATAGGTATAGACGCTCATCCATTTGTAAGTAATTTTGAAGGAAATGGATATATTATTAGTAATTTATTCATTGAGACCGATTTTTCTAATCAAGCTTATATAAAGCCGGCTAATGATATATTACAAAACTCTACGACTACAATTTTAAATTCTATTATAAACACAAGCTCTGTAGGTTTATTTGGACAAATAGATACTGATGACATTGATGAAAATAATCCTATGCAGGTTAGTAATTTTATAATTGATAATGCCATAATAAATAATAGTCAAGAACAAGGTGTAACAGGGATTATTTGTGGTTATGCTAATGGTAATCTTAATAATGTAGGTGTGTATCAAGCTAAAATTGAATTTATAAATGCAAGTGCTAATTCCACCAAATTTGATGAAAATTTAAGTACCTACTCACTAATAGGCTATAAATCAGATTCAACAATTTGGGAAGATATACCTGGCAAAGTAGAAGATTACGAGTTTAAAGCTAGTGGTATATTTGGAGCGAGTGGAACAAATGGAGCAGATTTAGGCTCCGGTCATAACTTTAATATTGAATATCCAAATCATAATGTTTATGATACAAATATATTCAATGTAATAGGTGAATTAAAAGCATATGATTGTTCTGGATTTATAGAATATAACGCAACTAATGGAATATATAAAAAGGAATACTCATATGAGGGGACAAATTACACATATGAAGAGGATTTTTCTGGACAGGCTATTCAATTTCAGGATGGTATTGCGAATAATGGTTTATTAAGAAGTAATTTAGATAGACATATTAGATTTCATACTGATGGTAAGGGTAAGGTTTTTGCATGCTTTGCCTCTAATAAAACAGTTAATAAGCAATTACAAATTTATAAAGCTAATAAAAAAATTTTAGATTTTACAACTAACCCTACTGATATTGATAATAGCTATTTTACTTTGTATGAATATAATGATTCTTCTAGTCCTGATACCACTTTAATTAATCCGGCAACAACTAGTCCTTATGAATTTGTATGGGTTGAAATACCTATTAATGAGGCTGGAGATTATATTTTTGCTGTAGATGGAGGAAATAGTTATTTAACTTATTTAAGATTTATTATTTCTAATAATCAAGGTAACACTGGTGGGGATTCAAACACTCATACCCTTGATAATTTAGGTTGGATATATTCTTTAAATCCTACCGTTGATGGTGAAGGTAATATTAGCGTTGATGTCATTACCTTTGTAATTCAACCTAATTCTGGATTTACTTCTTATAGTGTAAAAGTAATTTTTGATCCTAGGGAAGGTATTGTTTATTACAATAAGTTGAATGATTCTATAAATATAATACCAAGCGACTCTTCTAAGTCACAAATAGATAATTCATTAACATAAAAATGGCTAAAAATAAGCCATTTTTTTAATTTGTAAAAAAATTTTAAAAAAAATAAAAAAATTGGCACTCAAGTATTGACATTGCCAAATAAAGTGGTATACTATAAGTGTATTTGGCAGATGGATACAAAGAGTGCCAAATAGAAAAGGAAGGTAATTTATATGAGAAATGATTTTTATGGTTTATTAAGTGAGTTAAATAATATTTTCAATGATGATGGAGGTTACAAGAGCTTCCCAATTGATGTTGTAGAAGTTTCTAACGGCTACGAGGTATATGCTGAACTTCCAGGAGTGAATAAGGATGATATCAAGTTGACTTTTGATAAGGGCGATTTGACTATTGAGTGTCATCCTGAAGTATTGAAGGATAAGAAGTATCTTGTTAGAGAAAGAAACTCTATGAAGCTAAAGAGAACTATCAGCTTTGGTGAAATTGATGAAGACAAGTTAAGTGCTAAGTATGAAAATGGTATTTTGATTGTCTCTATTTTAACTAAGGCACCAGAAGTTAAAAAAGCAAAATCAATTGCAATAGAATAATTTTATGATTTAAAGCACATAATAGAAGAGGAGTGATTTATATGTATTTTGTTAAGAAGAATGATGAAAAGAAGAATAATAGTAATTTCTTAGATGATTTTAATAATTTCTTTACAGGTGGTTTGTTATCTAGAAACTTGAAAACAGACATTGAGCAAACTGATAAGGAATACAAGGTTATGGTTGATGTCCCTGGAGTTGACAAAAAGGATATAAATGTAAGCTTTGAGGATAATACTTTGACTATTAGTGTAAATCAATGTAATGAAAAAGAGGATAACAACAAGAATTATCTTCGTAAGGAAAGAAGCTGTGTTTCTATGAGCAGAAGTTTCTACTTAGAAAACGGCGATGAAAATGCTATTAAGGCTAAACTTGATAATGGTGTTTTAAACATTACTGTTGGTAAGGTTGAAAATGCCCCAGAACCAAAAAAGTCAATTTCTATTGACTAATAAATAGCTAGGATTTTTCCTAGCTATTTTTTTGTTTTATCTTGTGTTTTTTATTTTATTATTTTAAAATAGAAATAATGAGGTGAATGATATGAGTTTATTAGCAAAAAGAAGCATCACAAAAGAAGATAAAAGTATTATTATAACACTTGGGGCAATTGCCAAAGAAATGAAGAAAAAGGATCCGGAGATTATAAATGCTACAATTGGAATGCTTTATGATGAGGAAGGAAAACTATTTACCTTTAAAAGCGTTGATAAGGCATTGTTAAGCCTAACTGCTGATGAAAAGTATGCCTATGGATCTACTCCTGGTAGCCCAATATTTCATGAGGCAATTAAGCGTTGGTTATTTAGAGAATACTATGATGATTTTACTACCAAAATGTATGTTGGAGTTATGGCAACTCCAGGTGGTAGTGGAGCTTTATCTAATACATTTAGTAATTATTTAAATGAAAACGATAAGGTATTGATTCCTTCATATATGTGGGGTAATTATAAGCAATTTGCTTATGAAAATCATGCCGATTATATGACATATGATTTATTTAATGAAGATGGTGGTTTTAATCTTGTAGATGTTAAAAACAAAATGCTTAAGCTCAAGGAAAGTCAACATCGTATTGTATTAGTTGTTAATGATCCATGTCATAATCCAACTGGTTATTCAATGACTGATTCAGAATGGAAAGAATTAATCGATATAATTAATGAAATGGCAGCTGATGGTACTCCTGTTATTCTCGTTCATGATATGGCTTATATTGATTATGATTATAGAGGTTTTGAAGCTACTAGAAGAAATATGTGTCTATATCAAAATATAAATGATAATGTTTTAGTTATTTTAGCTTTCAGTGGTTCTAAGACTTTAGCACTATACGGAATAAGAATTGGGGCTCAGGTAGCTATTAGTAAAAATAAACAGGATATAGATGATTTTAGTAGAGCTAATCAATTTTCTTCACGTGCTAAATGGAGTAATACTACTAATTTAGGTATGAATATTATTTCTAAGGTTGTATTAAACGAAAATCTTAGAAAGAGCTTTGAAGAGGAATTAGAGGCTTCTAGACAAACTTTAGTAACTAGAGCAAATACATTCTTAGAAGAATGTCAAAAAGTCGGTCTAAAGACATTACCTTTTAAATGTGGATTTTTTATAACTATTCCATGTGAAAATGCTGATGAGGTATATAAGAGGTTAGTAGATAGAAAGATTCATATTATCCCAATGGGAAATGTTTTAAGAGTTACTATTGCTGCTATTACAATTAATGATTGTAAGTATTTACCAAAGATAATTAAAGAATGTATAAATGAATAATTTAAGGCCATATGCTAAAAAATAGTTAGCATATGGCTTTTTAGCACTTTTTTAGCAAAATAGTTATTGTTGAAAAAACAATTTAATTGTATAATTAAATATATAAGATAATAGATTTTTAGAATTTAATATAATGTTTGTTTCTTTTTTTTGTTGATAAGTTATAAGTTTTTACATATTAAAATGTGGATATCTCAAAGCCTGTCAATGACTTTTGAAAAGTTCCTAAAATAAATTAAACATTAGCACTGTTTTGATTGTATTCAAGGCGGTGTTTTTGTTTTGCCAAGAAGGCATCGAAAGAAGATTTCTTCCACGGATGAGTCATAGGT
>DVKU01000028.1 GCA_018715825.1 Candidatus Avacholeplasma faecigallinarum | reverse complement strand
AATTATTAAATAATCATCATAAGGATCACGACCATCAGTGGCAGCCATATCTATAACATGAACAATTACTCTACAGCGTTCAATATGACGTAAGAATTGTAAGCCTAAGCCGGCACCTTGATGGGCCCCCTCAATTATACCAGGAAGGTCGGCCATAACAAAATCACGGCCATCCTTTAGTCTAACCATTCCTAAATTAGGAACTAAAGTAGTAAAATGATATGCAGCTATCTTAGGTCTTGCCTGAGAAACACTTGCTATTAAAGTTGATTTACCGACACTAGGAAAACCAACTAGACCACAATCAGCTAAGACTCTTAATTCACAACGTATCTTTCTTTTTTCACCAGGCTCGCCCTTTTCACAAAAATCTGGACATTTTAAAATACCTGTGGCAAAGGCCATATTTCCACGACCACCACGGCCACCCTTACAAACAACGACCTCTTGATTATTTTTAGTAATATCGCCTATCACCTTATTAGTATCATCATCAAAAATTGTAGTTCCAACTGGGACTAAGACAATTGTATCCTCGGCATTAGCACCTGTTTGGCCTTTATTTCGACCTTTTTCACCTGGGTTTCCTTTTAATACTCTGTTATATCTTAAATCTAATAGAGTAGAAAGACCTTCACTTCCTTTAAAAATGATGGAACCACCCTTTCCACCTGAACCTCCGAAAGGACCTCCACGCTCTACTTTTAATTCTCTTCTATAGGCAACGATACCATCTCCACCCTTACCGGCTTCAACTTCCATTTTTGCAAGATCAATAAACATTATTTCACCTCCATACAAAAAAATAGGCCCAAAATATATTTTGGGCACATTAAACTATATTATTCAGCAATTGGGTATACAGAAATTTGCTTTTTGTCGCGTCCTTTGCGTTCAAATTTTACTGTACCAGATACTTTAGCAAATAAAGTATCATCTCCACCACGACCAACATTATTGCCTGGGAAGAATTTTGTACCTCTTTGACGATATAAAATTGAACCTGCTGTTACGTATTCACCATCACTTGCTTTAGCACCTAAGCGCTTTGCTTCTGAATCACGTCCGTTCTTAGTAGAACCAACACCTTTTTTAGATGCAAATAATTGAATGTTTAAATTTAATAACATATTAGATTCCTCCTAGTCTTTAAATTTTACATGTTTAGGATACTGTTTAGATAGGCTATCCAAAGTATCTAACATATTGTCCATAATTCCTACTACAAGTTTATCCTGAGTATTCACCTGTAATTTAAAGTATCCATCCTTACAAATTAAATCTTTAATGTTGTAACCTAAACCCAACTTGTCGATTAGATTAGCAGTCATTATACAAGCAGTTGAAATGGCTGCACAAACGATATCTTCACCCATTTCTTTATAACCGCTATGTCCCTTAACCTCAAGGACTGCCTCATTATTTATATACTTTACACTATATTGTGTCATTATAATTAAGCATTAATAGCTTCAATAACAAACTTTGTATAAGCTTGACGATGTCCCATCTTAGATGCAGAATGCTTTTTAGGACGATACTTGAAGATTGTAATCTTCTTTCCTCTTCCGTGCTTTTCACATTTTGCAGTTACAGTTGCACCCTCAACATATGGAGCACCAACCTTAGTTTC
Organism: Candidatus Avacholeplasma faecigallinarum; assembly: GCA_018715825.1. Lineage (GTDB taxonomy): Bacteria > Bacillota_I > Bacilli_A > Acholeplasmatales > Anaeroplasmataceae > Anaeroplasma > Anaeroplasma faecigallinarum. The sequence continues at coordinate 3,372 of DVKU01000028.1, read as the reverse complement.
ATCACCAGCTACTAATAAAACCTTATCAAAAGTATAAGATTCACCTTCAGCCACTTCTACCTTTTCTACATAAATAGCTTGACCTACTTCAACCTTAACTTGCTTTCCACCAGTTTCTACAATTGCATACATGTCGTATTACCTCCTTTAAATTTTTAAGACACACTATTAGGGTAGGAAAATTATCCATTTAAAACCCGTTCTAAGTGGTGCATGTTACAACATAGTAATTATAATGTATAATTTTAAAATAGTCAATATATAAGATTATTTTTTTTGAATAGTGTTTTAAAAATTTTATTATCATGCTAAAATTAGGATGGTGATTTTATGCTAAATGAATTCTTACGTTTAATAAGACCTATTGTAAAAACATCTAAATATCGTTTAATGAAAAATTATAGGCATCATAATAATTGCTCAACCTACTCTCACTCATTAAAGGTAGCCTATCTTTGTTATACTTATGCCTTAAAGCATAAAAATATAGATTTGAAATCTTTAATTAGAGGAGCTTTATTACATGATTATTACTTATATGATTGGCACGACAAAGAGTCATGGCATCGCCTTCATGGATATAAGCATCCTAAATTTAGTTATCAAAACGCAATAAAGGATTATGAAAATATAAACAAAATCGAAAAAGATATAATATTACATCATATGTTTCCTCTAACTATAAATCCACCAAAAACCAAGGAAGGTTGGATCGTTTGTTATTTTGATAAGGTCGCATCATTCTTAGATTACAAAAAAAGGAAAGGTAGTCATTAAAGTAACTAAGGCTTTTACTTATTAGTCTTAAAATTTTACTTTAATAGGCTACCTTTTAATATTATAGTCTTAAAAATTCATTATTAGGAATTAACATTTGTTGATTAGGTTCATCATTTAATTTAATAAAGCCCCTAAATAGCACATCAAATAAATCTCCCTTTAAAGCCATAGAAGCTTTAGCTCTTTCCTTATCTATTGATTTAAACCCAACAGGTGCAAATAATGGCACAGCATTATAGCCCTTAGCATCGTTTACAAACTTGATACGTACCTCATTATTTAAATGAGCATATTTAGGATAAACAAAGGGAACAACAGCTACAGCATATAAAATATCATTTTTTCTCATAATAATATTTGGTAAATACTCAATTCTTGCCATTGCTTGTTCTACCTTAAAGCCATTTTTCATGGCATATTGCTTTACTACGTAATCAACAGCTAAAAGTAAAAGCTCTTGCGTAGTTAACTTATATTCTTCTTTAACATTTTTAGGACAACCATCTGCCCATATACTTTCTTTATTTTGCACCTTCTAATACCTCTTCTACATTATTGGTTTTAGCTTTTGAAAAGAATTTTACAATTCTTTTTGGAAAAAAGCTAACCGTTTCGGCCATAACTATTGGTAATAGCTTTAAAGTTTCCTTATAAGCCTGTCTACGAATATCCTCTTGAGTTATTACAGAGCCATCTGTAAACAAAAATCTTCTACAAACACAGCCTATTCTAATTGTTAATAAAGCATTAGCCGCTCCTTGAGTTATACTTTCTAAAACCTTACCAAGCATTGGTATATCACCTATAACATTCATAGCACTTTTAGGAACTATATCATCTAAATTTAAATTTTCTAAGCCTTCAGCAATTAAGGCAGTTGAAAAAACATTAATGGTTAATTTAGATAAGTTTTTCATTGATGGTCTAAAGCCACATTTTTGAACTAACTGTTTAATCATTTTTAAATTAATTGCAAATACTGTAAGCATATCAATTCTAGCATTTTGGCAAATGGCTGTAGAAATCATAACTACCTTGGCATTACTTAAAATTATAGAATTAAGCTGTTTTTTAACCGTTTTATCAAAAACATAGTTTAAATTAAATAACAGCTCCTCATTTTTTTTATAGTTTGTCAATAATAAGGCCTGTTCTTGAGGCAATTCATTATTCTTGGTAATATTTTTAGCTACCTTTTTATATATAGCTATAGCCCTAGAATCCTTCTTATCCATCGTTGTTACAATAGATAAGGATGGTGATCTAACTATGATAAGAATAGGATTTATTATCACAAAATATATCAATAAAACAACAAGAACATAAAAGCCAATTTCTAAATAGATAGAAATTCTTCTAAGCTTTTCTCCTAAATCTATAATCGAGCTTAATAATATTAATAAAAACAAAATTAAGCACCCAATAGCTATTAGGTAATATAAATATTTTCCCCTATCTTTTTTTATTTTCATACAATCACCTACAATCTAAAAGTAGTATAGCATTTTTCTATTTTATATTCCTTATATTTATCTAATAGTGAAGTCTCACTAGCAATATATCGCGAATATAGTAAGGCATTTTTACAAAACTCAATTATTAAATAGTCTACTGCCTTTTCATCTAAGCATAGTAATAAATCCAAATACATAGTATTACTAATGACATTACCAACGGCAAGTCCAATTATTTTACTATCATCTATAACAAGCATAGCCTTGAAGTCAAGCTCATATAAATGCTGTAAAATCAGGTTTAAAGAATTTAGAGTTTTAAAGTAATTAAAATGATCGAGCTGATTTTTTAAATTATATTCTTGAAAAAACTCTATAACATCTTTAAAATCATCCTTTTTCATCTTTTTTAGGTATGAGCTTTTATGAGCCTTTATAAATTTTTTGGCATTACGTCTCGATTTTTTATTTGCAATTATTTCTTCTAAGGCAAATACCTTAGTCTGAAAAAATTGATTTTCATAAAGAACCAAATTGCCTATTGGGTAACTATAGCATATTAAATTGGCATCTAAATTTTGATTTCTAAGTTCATTTTTTATAATTTCAATACCATCTAATGGCTTTATTCCTATTGGCTCAATATAGACGTTTTTTAAATCCATAAAATCTATTTTTATAAAAATAGCATTATTTTCAAAACATATTTGTGGATTATATAATTCATTATGAATAAAAAGCCACACAGGATTAAAAATATATAGCCAAAAATTCTTTTCTTCTACTAAATTTGTTAGCCTTTTTACATCTAAAAATCCGTATTTGTGGAAATTAATCATAATAAATCTCACCACCTAATTTCGATTTATTATAACAAAAAAATTAAAAAAAGAAAAGGCTTCCAAAGCCTTTTCTATACATATTTAATATTTTATATATCTTTCGATTAATTCCATTTGTAATTCAACATCGTCATTATAGTTTAAAGTTGTGCCATTATAAACTATATTATTTAATTTCAAACTGTATTCACGACTATCACCAGAATGCATTTGAATTAAATCAAATTCAATGTCACCTTTTAAATTACAATCAATTAAAGTACAACGTGGATAAACATTTTTTAAAGACTTACTTG
>DVKU01000027.1 GCA_018715825.1 Candidatus Avacholeplasma faecigallinarum | reverse complement strand
TACTATTTAAAAAATCATAATTCTAATTAAAAAACAAAAGAGGCTCTTTCAAGCCTCATATTTAAAACTAGTTTTTCTTAATGCCATAACGTTTATTGAACTTCTCAACACGTCCATCAGCTTGAGTAAATGTTTGTTTACCAGTAAAGAATGGATGGCAATTTGAACAAGTATCAACACGAATCTCATCTAGAACTGAACCAGACTCGAATACGTTACCGCATGTAGTACATGTAACTTTTACAGTTTTATAATTTGGATGAATATCCTTTTTCATAACTACATTTCACTCCTTCCGCCATGACAATAGTCATAGTAAGTTTTCAAGTTATTTTATCATATTAAAAACAATAATGCAATACATTTTTTATTTTAATGAAAAATTTGCTCCCAAAAGCTTTAATTTATAAAAAATGCCATCATAACCACGTTTAATAATATCTATATTATCAATACTACCACCATAGGTAAATATATATAATAATAAAGCCGCACCCTGACGAAGATCCTTGCATTTAAAATGTTTAGGTGAAAACTCAGTCACACCAGTAATATAGGCCTTATTTTCAATAACGTTGATTTGACCGCCGCCTTCAAGCAAATCGTAATATATTTGCATTCTATTTTCAAATATAGTTTCATCAACTACACACATACCTCTACTAGCTGCTAAAAGAATTGCAAATAAAGGCTGCATATCGGTTGGAAATAATGGATAAATATCAGTCTTAATATTAAAGGCATTCCCTCTAGATTTACATGCTAAAATACCTTTTTTAGTTATTTTTAAATTATATTTAGCATTTATTAATAAATCAAGTGGATACTTCATATGGGAAGGATTGGCCCCTTTTATTAATATTCTTCCATTTAAGAGCCCTAAAATTACAAACGTCATAGCTTCCATTCGATCGGGTATTATTTTGTAGGTGATTCTATTTTTAATATCTTGCTTATGACTCTTAATTATACATTTGTTGTTTAAAAAAGAAATATTAAATCCAATTTTTTTCAAAAAAGATATTAAATCTAATCCCTCTGGTTCTATCACTAAATTTTCAATAATACTATGTTCACATCCTAATCCACAAAGTATGGCATTAATACTAGCTCCAACACTTTTTTTAGATAAAGATAATAGAACCTCTTTTTTTCTTTGATTAGACTTTATATACAAAACATTATTTTCGATGATAGTTGAAAAGCCAAATGCTTGAAAGCACTCTAGGTGACAATCAATAGGCCTTTGGCCGATTTTACAACCACCTGGTAAAGCAATTTCACATTTATTAAATAAATATAGCATTACCGGAATTAAATAATAGGATCCTCTAATCTTACTACATTTATTTATATTTAAACTTTTATATTGTATTTTAGTTGAATCAACCTTTAATCTATTTCCTCTTCTTTTAACTTTACAATTTAAATATCGTAATATGTCACAAATGTCATTAATATCCGTAATATTAGCAACATTTTTTAAAACCACAATTCCTCTTGTAATAATACTACTGCACAAAATTGGTAGACAAGCATTTTTTGAACCACTAATATGAACACTACCTTTTAAGTAATTAACCCTATTTACGCTAATGCTTTGCATATTCTCACCATTTAAGTATATGCTTAGATTATGATAAATAGAATTAAATTATTTATATTTTTTTAAAATAATCAACAGATTTTATTACATCCTGTTGTTTTTTAACCTCTAAAACCACATAAGAATTATTTAAAATAGCTAAATCTTTAAATTTTTTTATATCTATATCGCCACTACCTAAACATAGATGGCAGGTTTTACGGTTACCATCATGAATATGAAATTCTTTAAATGGTAATTTTATCTTTTCAGTAATTTTTAAAAGCATGTCATTATCATTATTATCATGACCTATGTCATAATTAAAATAAAATCCATTTTCATATAAATCATTATATGTCTTTATCATATAACTAGCTATAGTAGTATTTTCTATCACTAATTCAATATTAAATTCCTTTAAAATTTCTTTAGCCTTATTTAAATTGCGAATAAGCCTTTTAATATATTCGTCATACTCTTTTTCATATATATAGTTTTTAACTCCTGAAATAGTAACCACAGGTCCACAAATATTATGAACATTGACAATTTTAATATAATCTTTGCCTAAGCTTGCATATTTCTTTAATAATTTTAAATAGGCTTCAACAACCTCATCATACGAAGCAAAATCAGCTTCATCATAAAAATGCAAGGTAGCCTCTAAATTATATTTTTTTAATAAAGCTAAAACTGTTTGTTCTTCAATTTCCTTTCGGCAATAGCCAAAATTTAAATTAAGCTCCACAAAATCCAATCCTAATTGATTAGCAAGTTTTAGATTTTGCTCAATACTATCGAATTCATAAAGAATTGGCATTCCCAATTTCATTTAAATCACTCTTACCCTTAAAACCCCTTCAAGTTTTTCAATACTTTCGATATTTATATTTTTATCAACATCTATAACAGTATAGGCAAAATCATTTCTTGATTTATTAGTAAGTGTTAAAATGTTACCTCCATTATCACTAATAATAGAAGAAAATTTAGCTATCATACCAACAACATTCTTATGATTAATACAAACTCTTATTTGACCTTGCTTAATAGAAGCATTTAAATCTGGGTAATTTACTGAATTCAAAATATTACCATTTTCTAAATAATCACGCAATTGATTAATGGCCATTAACGCACAATTATCTTCAGCCTCAGCAGTTGATGCACCTAAATGAGGAAGACATATAACATTGTCTAATTTAACAACCTGCTCATTTGCAAAATCAGTAACATATTTAGAAACCTTTGAATTATTTAGTGCCCACTGTAAATCATCATCACAAACTAATGTATCCCTTGAAAAATTTATTAAAATAGTATTATCCTTAAAGGCTTCAAATATCTTTTTATTTAACATATGCTTAGTGTTAGGATTTAATGGAACATGGATAGTAACATAATCACAATCCTTAACACAATCTTCTAATGCTTCAACATATTTAACCTCTTTGTGTAGCTTCATAGCATTTCCTATTGATAAAAATGGATCATAGCCAATTACATTCATTCCTAAATCTATAAGGCTATTAGCTACTAAAACACCAATTACACCTAATCCTATAACGGCTACCTTCTTACCCTTTAATTCATGGCCTGCATATTTAGACTTGGCTTTTTCTACATTTTTGGCGATATCTTTATCATCCTTATTTTCTTTTACATAATTAATTCCTCCAAGTATATCTCTACTTGCTAAAAGCATCGCGCATAACACAAGCTCTTTAACCGCATTTGCATTAGCACCTGGAGTATTAAATACAACAACTCCCTCATTAGCATAATCATTAAGAGGTATGTTATTAACTCCGGCACCAGCTCTAGCCACAGCTAAAATATTTTTATCTAATTTAAATTCATGCATATTATAAGAACGAACTAATATGCAATCAGCCTTTGTAACATCATCAACAACTTTATCATTTTCATTTAATGTTTTTAATGCAACTTCTGAAATTTTATTTAAACAATATGCTTTCATAAATTATGCTCCCTTTCAAATTTTTCCATAAATTCAACTAATCTCTTAACTCCCTCAATTGGCATGGCATTATAAATACTTGCCCTCATACCACCAACACTTCTATGACCTTTAATATTTACAATATCATAATTTTTGGCTTCATTAACAAATAAAGCATCAAGCTCCTCATTGTTAGTTGTAAAGCAAACATTCATCATAGAACGGTCTTTCTTACAAACATTACATTTAAATAGCTTAGAATTATCCAAATAATCATAAAGAATTTTAGCCTTTTCAAGATTTCTTTTTTTCATTTGTTCAAGACCGCCCATTTTCTTAATCCACTTAAATACCTTACCGCATATATAAATAGCATAAGAATTTGGGGTATTATATAAGCTATTATTATCAACTTGTGTTTTCCATTTTAGCATAGTTGGAGTTATGAATTGAAAGTTATCAGAAATTAAATCTTCACGAATAATTAAAATAACTAAACCTGCTGGACCAACATTCTTTTGAACACCAGCATATATTACACCATATTTACTAACATCAACTGGTTCTGATAAAAAACAAGATGACTGATCAGAAACTAATGGTTTTCCCTTTGTATTCGGTAATTCCTTAAACTTAGTTCCATAGATAGTATTATTTTCACATATATAAACATAATCTGCATCATCTCTTACATCTAAATCACTACAATCGGGAATATAGGTAAAATTCTTATCCTTTGAAGATGCTAATACCTTTATATCTCCAAACATACAAGCTTCCTTATACGCCTTAGTTGAAAACTGGCCAGTTAGAATATAATCAGCCTTTTTATTTTTCATAAGATTCATTGGCACAGCCGCAAATTGCAAACTTGCACCACCTTGGACAAAAATAACTTTATAGTTATCAGGAATATTCATAACATCCCTTAAATCAGCTATAGCATCGTTTAAAATATTTTCAAAATATTTACTACGATGACTCATCTCCATGACAGACATTCCACTGCCTTGATAATCTAGCATTTCCTCGCTAGCCTCTTTTAATACTTCCTCTGGTAAAACTGCAGGACCTGCAGAAAAATTAAATACTCTTTTCATACTTTTTCCTCCCTTTCTTTTTAAAACAAAAGTCCCTAAGCACAACTGCGCTTAGGGACGAATAAATATCCGCGGTACCACCCTAATTAGGTAACCTCACTTTTGATTTTATAACGGTTATCAACCGGAATTCATTACATTCCCCAAAGAGTTAGATTCAAAGGGATTATTGTAAAGCTTCCACCATTCTTTACTCTCTATAAATAATTTATCCTTCTATAGTCTCTTTATCGGGTTTATAAAAATTTCTTCTATTATATACTAATAATATTCGATAAGTCAATATATTTTTAAAATATTTTTTATAATTTTTTTATAAGTTGTGTATATTTTTTATAATTTTTAC
>DVKU01000026.1 GCA_018715825.1 Candidatus Avacholeplasma faecigallinarum | reverse complement strand
ATACTCTTCTTGAAAAATAAAAAAAAACTTAAAACCAAGCCAGATATCTCTAAAAAACATTTTGAAGGTAGTTCGTCTGTCTGGCGCAAATTGACCTTTAATAGGCAAAATCAAAGCAGTTCCGCTGTATTAAAGTTAGAGTATAGCTTTGATAATGTATATTCATTAGAGCCATACATTAATTATATCAAAGGTCAATTTAGGAATGTTGTTGATACTAATCCCAAAAAACAGCGTGCAGTTTTTTGTCCACTCTACCAGCAACAGAACTCAATACGCTTTGAACTGTTTTGTGCAAAAGATTTTTCTGAGCAATTTTTGAGTTACCTTAATCATAATGATGCCATACTATTCTATGGTATAGAAGGGATTGGGTGCTCAACGATCCTTAAAATATTGTGCAATCGTATATTATTTGATCAAAGTGAGATACTGGGAGAACTTAGAGAATATATCCCAGTATATATTCATGCCGATAGGCTATATTATGAACGTCGAAGAGGCTTGAGTGTTGACAAGTGCATAAATAATGTTCTCAATAATGGCTCACTAGAAGCGATTGACTTTGACGTTAATAAAATTTTTGAGGTGACGGATCGATTGCTCATTATCCTTGATGATTTAAACGATGAGAAGGACGAGGCGATATTTAAGTGGTTGAGTGAAAGTTTAAACCGAGAGAAAGTTAAGCTAATTGTTACAACTACAAATAGCCGCGTGAGGACTAAATTTGAAAAATATTTGCCAGAAACATTAGGGGTAGGGTTTAATTTTGCTACAATTTATCTGCCAATAATGGATTCTAATTTGTTTTTCGATAGTCAAGATTTGGCTCCATTTGATTTGTTAAAAGCAGTTCCTTATTACAGAAAAATGATACAAAGCTGTAAGGTTAAAGAAAAAGAATTTGACGAGACTCGTATATCATCTGTTACATCGTTAATAAGTTTGTATGTGCCTAAAGATGCTCATGCAAAAGGAGCTGAGCTGACAGAGAGGTTAATTAATTTTAATATAAATAGCATAGATGATATTCCTGATCGCTTAAAAGATTTTATAGTGCAAGAGGGCAGATATTTTGAATTTGAAAATAAAATTTTAAATTGTTTTTTTATAGCATACAAATATTATGATCTTTTAGTTAACAATATTTGTAGTATTAAGTCCAATGAAAGAAAAGCTTATTTAGATAGGTTTATAAGAAATTTTATAAATTATACAGATCGGATTATTGATAAAGAACTTATACATAAGTATGCTATTTCATTAATAATTGATCCACATTCTTTATCTTTAACAGACGAAGATAAAAATTATTTAATCCAATTATATAGTAAAATTCTCCCTCGTGTCCTAATTGAATCTCTTCGCTGGAATAAAAATGGTAAAAATTACTTATTTACAGCGCTCATTGGTATTTATGATGTAGTAAAAGTTACTACAGCTCGTGCCGATATAGATACTATAGAGGCTGAGTTAATGTTATATCAAGTAGGATTAGAGAAAATGCCTTTTCTTGAAAAAAAGGTAAAAAATGCTCAATCATATATATTGCCAGCTAATAACATGTGGATTACACTAAATATTTCAGGTAAAGAAGTAGAAGTGTCGAAATTTCCAGTTACCGTTTGCGAATTCTCCTGTTTTGTAAATAGCGGTTATTTTTGTGAAAAGAGTCAATGTAATCCAGTTGAAACCTTTGGATTCTCTAAATATGAAGTTTGGGATCAGATTTGGGGAGGATACAATGTCGATAAAGTTAAAGATTTTATGAGGAGCAAATGGACTCTTATTAGAAGCAAAATGGATAACAATGCTGTTTTAACAAAGCTATGTTCGATATTTGATAGTGAGCAAATAAAACAATTATATTTATTTAAAGAGTTATATGAAGTAAGTGATGTAAGTGCTACAGAAATAAAAAATGAGTTAGAAAAATTATATTCTGTTGACGCACTTCAGTATCCAATGAAATGGGATGATCCATCCTATAATAACCCATATTATCCAGTAATTGGTATAAATTATTACGAAGCTATGGCTTATTGTAAATGGTTAAGTATCATATATAATAGTGGAGACCATCCGGTCAATGGTTATGTATATAGACTGCTAGATAAAGACGAGTGGTTGAAAATGGCTGAAATTGTTAGGGAGCCTAAAGAAACAGAGATAATTTGCCATAAAGCTAATAAAGACGATAATTTAAGAATCGTTTTTATGGATGCTTTTAGAGACTGTACAATTGGCAATGATCGTTTAGAGATTGCCAATAATGGAATGCCATATCAAGTTTATGGTAATATTTTCGAATTGGTAAATTCAAAGTTCTCTGAAATTTCTTATGCAACTAAAGATGGCGATAAGGAGGATTATAGTCATTATTATTGTTTTGGCGGTAGTTATCTACAAAAATTTCAATATGCATATGATTTGGCGTTAAAGAAACCATACAAAGGACAATCTAGTGCTTTTCAAAGAAATATTGATATAGGGTTTAGATTGTGCAGGGTGAAAAAATAAGTAGTTATGGGCGAAAAATTTAAAACACGTTTAGGATTATATTTTATTCCACAACCCATTTTTCAAAATTGTTTACCATATTTACATCGTCTCTGGGAAGGATATAATATCTTCTTATTTAATGAAAAAACTGAAAGATGGTATTATAAATCAACAAAAAGGAAGCCGTCTTTTAAAGCTAACAGTTCAATGTTAGTTATTCAGATTTCAAAAAAAATGTTTAGACAAGAATCAAATTCTACTGAAATTCTAATAAAATGTAAAATAGGTGGAAAATTGCTTTCTATTTTAGATTATAATACAATAGATGGACATATTACTTTTAATTTCACTGAAACAATAAGGGAACAAGCATTAAAAAAAATTGAAGTTGTTGACTTTTTAAATTTTGATAGTTTAACACCCGCTGAAAAACTGTCACTTTGCATAGCAGCGTTACCTACTAAAATAGTCATTGATTCCAGTACTAAAGAAATTACAGAGGCAAGTATAATTAAAAATCTATCATCAAATGAAATTGATGGATTTATTTATGATATTTGTGACAATAAAGGTAAATTGTTGGGGTGGACAAACCAATCATTGATTAGTAAACAATTTATGGAGACGCACTTTGAGGGGCAACCTGATATGCGATTTGTTATAGAGATGCTTTCTACAATAGATGTTACTAATTTATATAGGACATTAGGATTATGGCAACCTGGAGAATAAACCATGAAACCGCGAATAATACATAGGCTTGAAAATATAATTAATTTTTTTCGGCTGCGAAAATCATTGGTAAGTATACTTATTTCTATCACTACTATTTTGATTTTAATTATTATTGTAATGAATATTGCGATAATGCAAACAAGTGGCGGTGAATTAAGCGCTGTGGGCTCTGTTATTATTGAAGTGTTTTCTATTTCTTTAGGTTTAATTTTAGCATTTACCTATGATTCCTTTATTAAAAAACTAGAGTTAGAACAAGACAAAAAAAATATATTACTAGGAATAAAAGAGGAGTTTAAAACTATATTAGATAAGATCAATAATGATAGTACTCTATTTGATATTTTGTCTCAACGCACATATTATGAATCCATTATAAACTCAGATTCAGTCCAAAAGATTCTTGATACAACACATTTTCAAATGATATCTGAAATCTATAAAAAGGTAGAATTCTATTATAAATGGTTAAGTAATGAAAATGAATTTCATAACGAGAAGTTATCATGCAATTGGCTAGACCATAAGTTTTCAGCATTATATTCAAATGGTCCAATCAATCAATTCGATTATAATGATTGGCTAAAATTAATATGTCAATTATTATATTTGAGTAATCAAAATATTGAAGATTGGACTAGAGTTAAAGTTGATGAAGGTACTGATACACTAGTGCGTGAATTTGAAATTAATAGCTTCAATTTTATCGATAATTTATCTTTAATCGAGAAGCAGGGGTTACTTTCTATGCTTTTTCCTGGAAACGACGCGCTGTTTAAAATTTCTAAACTACGTACTACTTTTGGCGTTAAGCCAATAAATTTATTAAATGAAAAACGACGCGAATATTTTTCTAATGGTTTTGGTAACGCGCTATTTGATTACTCAACCTTAGTTAATCATATTTTTAATAAGTATGTCCCATTGAAAAGAACAAAATCAATTCACAAGTCAATTTTTATATATAAAATTCAAGCCATTGATAGTTGTACCTTGCTTGCAATACGTACAAATGAAGAATTCTTACAATTATGTTGGGTTGGTAAAGAAGAATTAAAATATTTTCTAAATGATTTGACTTGAGTTTAGATTTTATATTTGATGCTATGTATATTATAAGCACAATAAATTAAGCTAAATATTTTGATGATGGGATAAAGATGAAGAAAAAGTTAATAGTCGAACTGGATTGGCAATGGGTATTGTCGCATCGCGAAGATGATATTTTGCCCATTGCCGCAATAGAAAGCGAATTAAAGGCTCTTGACGTGTTCGAATGCGGTGAGGGTTCTTTAACTTCGCTTTTTATTTTATTTGACGAAAACAAGATAGGTGCGGATGAAGCTAAGAGCAAGGTCGAGAGTGCTTTCCTCAGCAAATACCCTCAGGATAATATCAAAGAAATCCTTTCTATTCAGATAGAAGATTATGAGGAAAGTTTTGAGGAGCCTGAAACTGAAGAAGATGATGAAGAATCAGAGCCGGATGAGCCAAAGCAGAAGGAGCAAAAAACTAACGCTCTCCAAAGAGTCAATTCTCTTGTGGGGGCGGCGGAGTTTAAATCGCTTGCAAAAGAGATAGCCGAACTTTCCCCTGAAATTAAGCGGGCGGGTACTTATGAAGTCTTTTTCAATCAGTGCTATCTGTTCTCCATCGGTGAAGGGCGCGGACTGACGACATACCTTACATTATTTGCGCAACTTATAGGTGAGCTGGGTTTATGTAAAATGAACACTAATCCCCTGCGCGAGGAGAAATTAGGCTCATTCCGTGACGGAATAGAGCCGTTCGAAGATGCAATGCGCGCTCTTGGCAATGGCGATAAAAGAAGCGTTAAACTTTTGTGCATCGATATCAGCGAGTGGATGGACAAGACAGACAACAGATTTTTCAAGCAGTTTCTGCGTATTGTCGAAAAACACTCCAAAGAATTCATCGTCGTGTTCAGAGTTCCGTTCGTGGATAAAGATGTGTTGGCTCGAATACGCTTTTCGTTGAATGATTTGCTCAACGTAAGAACTCTATCGTTTCCTCCGTTGAACCGAAATGAGATTAAAGAGTTTGC
>DVKU01000025.1 GCA_018715825.1 Candidatus Avacholeplasma faecigallinarum | reverse complement strand
CTATACATACTTTTTTAGGAGTGGTTTCCTATTATATTGCAAAATACATTAAGCAATATGAGAAATTTTCTTTTATTTATTGGATTATTTTATTAGTATTATTTATAGCATCTTTTATATTCATTTATTTTTTAGAAAAAAAAGCAAAGAAAAATAGCAATAGTACTCAAGGGCCTAAAATAATGGTAAATAAAAAATAAGGAGAGATTAAAATGGCAAATTTAGAAGAAAAAAAATATAGTTCTGACTTTCATATTATTGATGGCAAGCTAGTTAAGTATCGTGGAAGAGGTTTTAGAATTGAGATTCCTTCTGTGGTTACCTCAATAGAAGAGGATGCCTTTTATAATTGTGATAGTATTATGAATGTAACACTACCTGAAGGAATTGTTACTATTAAAGATTCAGCATTTTCAATGTGTACAAATTTGGTAGAAATCAAATTGCCAAATAGTGTAGTATCTATTGGAAAAGCTTGTTTTTCTGGCTGTAGTAGTTTAGCTAAGGTAGATTTAGGAAGTGTGCAGCATATAGGAGAATATGCTTTTTCTAAATGTGCGGCATTAAGTAATATTATTATCCCTAAATCTGTTAAAACTATGGGTAAATCTGTATTTTTTTTATGTTCTAGTTTGTATGAAGTTAATTTTTTAGCTAATTTGCTAGTTTTACCAAGTTCTACATTTGAAGAATGTAAAGCCCTTAATATTGTAACATTGCCTAAGAGCCTAGAAACTATTGAATCTTCTTGTTTTGAGGAATGTAGTAGCTTAAAGGAATTAGAAATTCCTGTTAATGTAAATAAAATAGAAGGACTAGCCTTTAAAGAGTGTTCTAGTCTCAAAGAAATAAATATACCTTTTCAGGTTTCAGTCCTTGAGAATAATACGTTTGAAGGATGTAAATCTTTAGAAAAAGTGAAATTACCTTTAGCTATTTCCTCTATTGGTCATGGTGTTTTTGAAGGTTGTGACAGTTTAAGATATATTGAGTGTAATTTAGCAATTAAAGCAAATTTGAAAAAATATTTTTCCTTGGGACAAAGGTTAAAATTGAAAATAAAAGAAGCTAAGGAGTAAGCGATTTTATTGTTAAAACATCTATAAAATTATCATATTTTATGGTAAAATACTATACGAAAAATTGGAGGTAAGAGCATATGGCTGAGTATAATCATAAGCTAGTTGAAGAAAAATGGCAAAAATATTGGGATGAGCATGAAACATTTAAAACTGATGTGTGGGACTTTTCTAAACCCAAATTTTATGCCTTGGATATGTTTCCATATCCATCCGGACATGGTTTACATGTAGGACATCCAGAGGGATATACAGCAACAGACATTATATCTAGAATGAAAAGGATGCAGGGATATAATGTATTACATCCAATGGGTTGGGATGCTTTTGGTCTTCCAGCTGAACAATATGCAATTAATACTGGAAACCATCCAGCTGGGTTCACTCAACGAAATATAAATACCTTTAAGCACCAATTGAAGATGTTAGGTTTTTCATTTGATTGGTCAAAGGAAATTTCTACCTGTGATCCTAAGTATTATAAATGGACACAATGGATTTTTAAAAAATTATATGAAAAAGGTCTAGCTAAGCAGGTTGACATGCCAGTAAATTGGTGTGAGGAGTTAGGAACAGTTTTAGCTAATGATGAAATAGTTGACGGTAAGTCAGAGCGTGGAGGATTCCCTGTTGTTAGAAAAAATATGAAGCAATGGGTTATGGATATTCCTTTATATGCTGAGAAGTTATTAGATGGTTTAAATGATATAGATTGGCCTGAATCAACTAAGGAAATGCAAAGAAATTGGATTGGCAAATCTATAGGTGCAGAAATAAAGTTTAATGTTGATCAATCTAATGAGTCATTTATTGTATTTACTACTAGATGCGATACTTTATTTGGGGCAACATATTGTGTTTTAGCTCCAGAACATCCAATAGTTGATTTAATCACAACTCCACAGCAAAAAATGGCAGTTGCTGATTATAAAAATATGTGTGCTACTAAATCTGAGTTAGAGCGTACAGAATTAAATAAGGAAAAAACTGGTTGCTTTACAGGCAGCTATGCCATAAATCCTGTTAATAATAAGAAAATTCCTATTTTTATTTCCGATTATGTTTTAGCAACATATGGTACAGGGGCAATTATGGCGGTTCCAGCTCATGATAGTAGAGACTATGAGTTTGCTAAAAAATTTGGATTAGAGATAATTCCTGTTTTACAAGGTGGAGATATTACAAAAGAAGCTTATACTGAAGATGGTATCCATATTAATTCCGATTTTTTAAATGGAATGGATAAAGCTGAAGCTATTGACACTATGATTAAATGGCTAGAGGAAAATCAAATAGGTAGTAAGAAGATTAGTTATCGTCTACGTGAATGGGTTTTTGCCCGTCAAAGATATTGGGGTGAGCCAATTCCTATTGTGCATTTTAAGGATCATGATGAGGCCTTAAGAGATGATGAGCTTCCTCTTGTGCTTCCAGAATTAGATGATTATAAGCCTAAAGTTGGTGGTACAAGTCCATTAAATAATGCTACTGAATGGGTTAAATATGTTAATGATAAGAATGAAGTTGGATATAGAGAGACAAATACTATGCCTGGCTCTGCAGGTTCAAGCTGGTATTTTATGCGTTATATAGATCCAAACAATGATAAAGAGTTTGCCAATTATGAATTGCTAAAGCATTGGTTGCCAGTTGATTTATATGTTGGTGGACCAGAACATGCGGTTGGTCATCTATTATATTCTAGATTTTGGACTAAATTCTTAAACGATGAAGGCTTATGTCCTGTTAATGAACCTTTTAAGAAATTATTCCACCAAGGAATGATATTAGGTGAAAATAATGAAAAAATGAGTAAATCAAGAGGCAATGTCATTAATCCAGATGATGTTGTAAATGATTATGGTGCTGATGCCTTAAGATTATATGAGATGTTTATGGGACCTTTGGAATCTTCTAAGCCTTGGTCTACAACAGGACTTGAAGGTGCTCGAAAGTTTATTGATAGAGTATTCAGATTAATTACTTCTGATGAATATAAGTCTAAATTTAGTGATGAATACGATAAGTCTATGGAAAAGATATATCATCAAACAGTTATGAAGGTTAGCAATAATTATGAAAGTCTTTCTTTTAATACAGCTATATCACAAATGATGATATTTATAAATGAAGCTTATAAATGTAGTAAAATTTATAAAGGATTTATCGAGGGCTTTGTTCAAATCTTATCACCAATAACTCCTCATGTTTGTGAAGAGTTATGGCAAATTTTAGGTCATAATGAATCTATTGCCTATTCTAAATGGCCATCTTATGATGAAAATTTAGCCAAAGAGTCTATGGTTACCTATGCTATTAGTGTTAATGGTAAGCTTAGAGATAAATTAGAAGTTGAAATGGACACAGATAAGAAGACTGTTGAAGAATTGGCATTATCTAGAGAAAAAATAAAAAATTATGTTGATGGTCATAAAATTATTAAGATTATTGTGGTTTTAAATAAGATTGTCAATATTGTAGTTCAATAGAAATAAGGAGTAGCTATGTTTAAAAGAGTAGGGCTTAGAACGATAAAAACAGCTATAAGTATTTTTATTTGTTTAATGATATATTTAATATTAAAAACGGTAGAATATATCGATGGTGTAGAGGAGAACTTTGCCTTTAAATGGTATAATCCTTTCTTTGCTGCCATAGCTACTGCTTACTCTGTCTATCCAAACAAGAAAAAAAGCCTTGAACAAGCAAAAATACGTTGTGTTGCCTCTTTTATAGGAGGTATAATTGGTATCTTATTAGTATTAATTTATGAATTTGTTTTTAGTAATAATTGGCCAAGCTTGATTGGCTATGATCCAATAAAACTTTTTGTTCCATATACTTTAGTGGCAATTGTTTCCATTTGTGTAGTTGTTATGGGAGTGGCATTAAATCAAAGACCAACTATCTTTGTTTCTATATTAACATTTTTATCTGTAACGGTTAATCCTAATGCCACAATATCTACTACATGGGGCGAATGGGTTTTTGGTATAAATCGTATTTTATCAACAATAATAGGTGTTTTGGTTGCATTGTTAGTCAATTCCTTTAGATTACCTCACTTACATAAAAATAAGGACTTGTTATTTTGTATTGGAATTGAGGGATTACTAGAAAAGGATACTGATAAAATAAAAGGCTTTATTAATTATAAGCTAAATAATTTGGTGTCTTTAGGTGTGAATTGTACCTTGTTTACGACTCGTACGCCAACCACCTTTATGCATCTATTAGATGATGTTAGTATTAATAATCCTGTTATTTGTTGTAGTGGTGCTGCTTTATATGATACTAATAGTTTAAAATATTTATATAAAGAGGAAATTAGTAGTGATACTGTCTTAGAAATAGATGAGTATTTAAAAAGTGTAAATGTTACTCCATTTAAAAATTATATTATTGATGATGTTTTACATATTTGTAGTAATTCGATAGATAATATAGGAGAAAGACTTTATATGCAGTCTAAGAAGAATGCTAGCTATTGTAGTTTCCATATGCCTGATTTAAATTGCGGAAACGTTTTATACTATTTAATAGTTGAAAGAATAGAAAAAGTAAGTAAAATGATTAATGACTTAACTACTTCAAAATTAAAGGATAAGGTATTTGTTCAAGTTTATGATTATTTTGATAATTCTGAAATTGTTCCAGAATTAAAATATATGAAAATATATAGTAAAGAGATAGAAAAGCTTAATGTTTTAAAGCAATATTGTAAAGATAGAAATTTACGAATTGTCGGTATGTCAACTAGCTCTTTATCTAATCACTTACTCAAAAATAGTGATTATGCAGTTACTTTTTTTGATAATAGTTCTGTCAAATCATTTGTTGATATTGCCATCAAGGGGCAATCCTATGATAAAATGTTTAAACAAATTTCTAAGATGTATTATCAAAAAAAGTATTCTAAATTAGAAAGTAAGGTAGATATAAATGAATGATGTTTTAAAGATTAGTGGCCTATGTGCTGAAATTGAAGATAAAAAGATTTTAAAAGGTGTTGATTTGGAAATTAAAACCGGTGAGGTTCATGCTATTATGGGCCCTAACGGAACAGGAAAATCAACTTTATCATCAATAATTATGGGTCAACCTAAATATAAGGTAACTAGTGGAGATATAAGCCTAAATGGCGAATCAATATTAAATTTAGCTGTTGATGAACGTGCTAGAAAAGGTATTTTTTTAGCATATCAATATCCAGCTGAGGTGCCAGGAGTTACTAATAGTGATTTCATAAGAAGTGCAATGAAGGCAACAACAGGAAAGGATGTTTCATTATTTTCATTCATCCGTTCTTTTGATAAGGCTTGTCAAGAATTAAAAATGCCTGATGATTTAGCGCATAGATATTTAAATGAAGGCTTTTCAGGTGGAGAAAAAAAGCGTAATGAAATCTTACAAATGAAAATGCTTAAGCCAAAGTTTGCTATATTAGATGAAATTGATTCAGGTTTAGATGTTGACGCCTTAAGAATAGTTGGAGAAAACGTTCAAAATATGGTTAGCGATAATTTTGGATGTTTATTAATCACACATTATGAAAGACTTTTAGACTATATCAAGCCTGATTATGTGCATATTATGATTAATGGAAAGATAGTAAAAACTGGTGGTAAAGAGCTTATTGCTAAAATAGATCAACAAGGCTATGATTGGGTAAAGGAGGAGCTTGGCATCCAAATAGAGTCTGAAGAAGAAAAGAGAAGTCATGCTTTATTAGGTGCCTGTGCTCATGCTGGTAAATAATTATGAAAAAATTAAATGTTAAACCAGTTAAAGATTTACCAGTAGTTGATGGTAAATATATTATCCAAAATTCTAATGATGCCTTTTTAATTGATAATGATTGCAGTGTTGTAATAGAACCTAATATTATTGCTACTATTATAGATAATAGTAAAAATAGTGAGATTGAAATACTTGTTAGTCAAAATTCGACCTTAAATTATTTGGTAACAGATTCTATAGATTGTAGAAGACATTTCAATGTAAATGGTAAGTTAAATTATACTCAGATTGCCTTAATTGAAACAAAAGAAAATTTATGTGTTGATTTAGAGGTTGAAAATGCTGAGGCTTTAATTAAAACATTATGCATAGCTTCATCTTATTGTAGTTATTTAAAGCAAAATGTTAATCATAATGCTAAACAAACTTTATCTAATGTTAATAATGTAGCTGTAGCCTTTAATAAGGGAGATATAAATTTTGATATAACAGGAAAGATTAGTAAGACTATGAGTAAGTCAAGGTGTCAACAATTAACTAGAGGAATTATAATGGATAATGATTCTAGTGTATGTGCTAAACCTATTTTACTTATAGATGAATATGATTGCTTTGCTAATCATGGTGCTGCAATTGGTAAAATGAGTGATGATGACTTGTTTTATTTGATGAGTAGAGGTTTAAATAAAAATGAAGCTTTTTTATTAATTCTTCAAGGAATTATCAAGCCTTTTATAGATTCCTTAGAGGATGATGAAATGAAAGAAAGAATAGATAATGAAATTTCAAAAATGATTGAGAAGTGATAAAATGAATTTAGATAAAATTAGACAGGATTTTCCGGTTTTAAGAGATAATCCTAATTTGGCCTATTTAGATAATGCAGCTATGGCCCTTAAGCCTGATTGCGTTATTAAGGCTGTAAATGATTATAATTCTAAATTGGGAGTAAACGTTCATAGAGGTGTTTATAAGTTATCTTATGAGGCTACTGAGTTATATGAGCAAGCTCGTAATACGATTGCCAAATTTATTAATTCATCTTTTGAAGAAATTGTATTTACAAGAGGGGCATCTCAATCTCTTAACTTAGTAGCATCAAGCTATGGATTAAACTTTATTAATGAGGGCGATGAGATAATAACAAGCGAGTTAGAGCATCATTCATCTCATATGCCTTGGAATAATGTATGTAACGTAAGAAAGGCTGTTATAAAATATGTACCTTTAAATTCTGAGGGTAGAATAACTATAGAGGCTTTCAAAAGTGTATTAACTAATAAAACAAAGGTTGTAGCATTAACTTATGTATCTAATGTTATGGGTTATATAACTCCAATTAAAGAGATTATTAAATTAGCTCACGAAGTAGGAGCTATTGTAATTGTAGATGGTGCACAAGCTGTTCCCCATATGAAGGTTGATGTTAAAGATCTAGATTGTGATTTTCTAGCTTTTTCTGGTCATAAGCTTTGTGGTCCAACTGGAATAGGCGTTTTATATGGTAAAAAAGAGTTATTAGATAAAATGCCACCAATTGAATTTGGAGGCGATATGGCCGACACTGTTACAAAGGATAGTATGACATTTAAGATGCCACCTTATAAATTTGAGGCTGGTACTCCTATTATAGCTGGGGCTATAGGTTTGGCAAAAGCATGTGAGTATATAGAATCTATTGGTTTAGATAATATTAGTAAGTACGAATATATGTTAAAGGAAGAGGCATTAAAGCGTCTTAAAGAAATACCTGATATTATAATATATAATCCAAGCTGTGAAACTGGTATAATCTCTTTTAATATAAAAGGAGTTCATCCACATGATGCAGCTAGTGTGTTTGATAAGGATGATGTTTGTATAAGAGCTGGCCATCATTGTGCTCAGTTAATCACATCATGGTTAAACACTATTGGAACAGTAAGAGCCTCATTTTATTTTTATAACAATATGAATGATGTAATAAAATTTGTTGAAGGTGTAAAAGAAGCTCGTGATTTCTTTAGTATGTTTTAGGAGATGATATTATGGATTTAAATACTTTATATAGAACTGTTATAATGGATAATTATAAAAACCCTAAAAATAAAGGATTAAAGAAATCTTCAGACTATCATTTTGTCCACTTAAACAATCCCTCATGTGGCGATGACATGAATGTTGAAATACTAATTAAAAATGGTAAGGTTGAAGATATACGTCACGATGGACATGGTTGTTCTATTTGTTGCTCATCAGCTTCAGTTATGAGTGATACTTTAAAGGGAAAATCAGTTGAGGAAGCCAAAAAAATTATTTATGATTTTTATGGACTTGTTATGGGTAAAGAGCCTCAAGATGAGGAAGCATTAGGTGAAGCTATTGCCTATATGGGAGTTAAAGATTTTCCAGCTAGAATAAAATGTGCCACTCTTTCCTGGAAAGCAATAGAGCAAGCTATTACGGAGGTAGAGCATGAGCAAAAATAATGATGATATCAAATCTATAGTTGGTGATTATA
Source organism: Candidatus Avacholeplasma faecigallinarum (assembly GCA_018715825.1). Taxonomy (GTDB): domain Bacteria; phylum Bacillota_I; class Bacilli_A; order Acholeplasmatales; family Anaeroplasmataceae; genus Anaeroplasma; species Anaeroplasma faecigallinarum. The sequence goes on along the minus strand of DVKU01000025.1, from coordinate 1,667 downwards.
AATATGGATTTACTACCAATGCTAAAACTGTATTATCCTCTGGTAAGGGACTAAATAGAGAAGTTATTAAGTTTATTTCTAAGGCTAAAAATGAACCAGATTGGATGCTAGAATTTAGATTAAACGCTTATGAGGCTTTTTTAAAGCTTCAAAATCCTAAATGGGGACCAGATTTATCTAGTATAGATTTTGATGAATATACTTATTACATTAAGTCATCTAAACAAACTGAGAATAATTGGGAAGATGTTCCTGTAGAAATTAAGGATACCTTCGATAAATTAGGCATCCCTGAGGCTGAAGCTAAGTATTTAGCAGGTACTTCAACCCAATTTGAATCTGAGGTTGTTTATCATAATAATTTAAAGGAACTTGATGATTTAGGAGTTATATTTTGTGATACAGATACAGCTGTAAAAAAATATCCTGATTTGGTCAAAGAATATTTTGGTAAGATTGTTCCATATACTGACAATAAATACGCAGCTTTAAATAGTGCTGTTTGGAGTGGTGGATCATTTATTTATGTTCCTAAAGGAGTTAAGCTTACAAAGCCAGTTCAATCATATTTTAGAATAAATTCTGAGCGTATGGGTCAGTTTGAAAGAACTTTAATTATTGTTGATGATGATGCCGATATTCATTATGTTGAGGGTTGTACAGCACCTCAATATTCAAAAGATTCATTACATGCGGCAGTAGTAGAAATTTATGTTAAAAAGAGAGCTCATTGTCGTTACTCTACTGTTCAAAATTGGTCAAATAATATTATCAACTTAGTTACAAAAAGAACTTTAGTTGATGATTATGGTCATATGGAATGGATAGATGGTAATATTGGTTCAGGCATTAATATGAAATATCCAGCTTGTATTTTACAAGGAGTTGGAGCAAAGGGAACAACAGTGTCTATAGCTTTTGCCTCTGAAAATCAACTTCAAGATACAGGCGCAAAAATGATTCATATTGGTGAAAATACAACATCTACTATTATTTCAAAAAGTATTTGTCGTGGTGGGGGTAAGGTAAATTATCGTGGTTTAGTCTCAGCATCTAAAAAGGCAATTGGTGCTAGAAGCCACGTAGAATGTGATACATTGATTTTAGATGGTCAATCTACTTCTGATACAATCCCTACTAATATTGGTAAAAATGGTGATATGTATATTGAACATGAGGCTACTGTGTCTAAGGTTAATGAAGAACAATTATTTTATTTGATGAGTAGAGGTCTAACAGAGACTGAGGCAACAGAAATGATTGTTATGGGATTTATTGAGCCATTTTCTAGGGAGTTACCAATGGAGTATGCTGTTGAGCTTAATCGATTAATAAAATTAGAAATGACTGATTCAATTGGTTAAAATTATAAAGCTAGCTTAGGCTAGCTTTATTTTTGTTATAAATAATATTTTATGTTATAACCTGAGTTTTACAGTTGTTATGCTATAAAGTGAGAAAAATGCTAAAATGCGTATATTTTCTCACTTTTTTCTTTATTTTATTGCGTTATGCTATACTTTGTGCTATAATATATTTAGAATGATTGGTGGTGTTTTTTTTGTGATTAGATATGATAAGCATAAAAGAAAAGATGGTATTAAAACTCAAGTTCGAGTCGTTGAAGGTTATAGAGTTGATGGTAAAATCAAACAAAAAACAATTAA
>DVKU01000024.1 GCA_018715825.1 Candidatus Avacholeplasma faecigallinarum | reverse complement strand
TTCCATTTCAGATTCAATCTTAGGCATCTCTTCTTCTAATTTGGTTAATTCATTTCTTAAAGAAGCTGGCATTTTATTTTTTCTTTTAAAATTGTCACTCTTTTTTTCATTAGAACTTAAATAATTATTTTTTTGTTCACAATAATCACTATAACTCATATTTAGTTCTATAATACTACTATTTTCAAAAACAAATAATTTATTTGTTATCTTATCAAGAAAATAACGATCATGGCTCACAACTAAAATTGGTCCCTTAAAGCTAAGTAAATAATCCTCTAAAATCTCTAAGGTGTATAAGTCCATATCATTAGTAGGCTCGTCTAATAAAAGTACATTAGGATTAGAAATTAACACCTTCACTAATTGTAAACGTCTTTTTTCACCGCCTGATAGAGTTTTTATTTTAGAATATTGTAAATCACTACCAAACATAAAATTCTCTAAAAGCTCAGTTGGGGTAACAACTCCATCTAAAGTTTCAATATAACTACCTTGTTCCTTAATGTAATCAATAACCCTAATATCATCATTTAAAGCGTCCATATGCTGAGAAAAATAGCCAATTTTAAGGCTTTGACCAATTATTAGTTCACCGGAGTCTAGTGTCTCCTTTTGCATCAAGATTTTAAAAAAAGTAGATTTTCCTACCCCATTATTACCGACAACACCAATTATATCATTTTTTTGTAAATCAAAAGAAAAATCTTGAAATAAAACTTTATCATCAAAAGCCTTACTACCATGATGCATAGATATAAGCTTTTTACCTAGCCTAGTTGATATAGATGAAAATTCCATCGTTTGATTCTCATTAAATTCCACCTTGCTAAGTTCATTAAAACGTTCAATTCTACTTTTGCTTTTAGTTCTTCTCGCTTCGACGCCTCTATTAAGCCATTCTTGTTCTTTTTTCAAAATAGATTTAATTCTTTTTTGATATTGCTGTAAAGCCAAAATACGATCGGCCTTAAGCTTTAAAAAATTCTCGTAATTAGCATCATAAAGGTAAACCTTACCAAAGTCTAATTCCATCATCGAATTACATACCCTTTGCAAAAAATACCTATCATGAGTAACCATCAAAAGTCCTTTTTTCCATTTAAGAAGATATTTTTCAAGCCAAACTATGACATCACTATCTAAATGATTAGTTGGCTCATCTAAAACTAATAAATCACAATAACTAACTAAAACCTTACATAAGGCTAACCTTTTCTTTTGACCACCACTTAAATTATTACTAACCATATTATAATCTGTAAAGCCTAATTTAGATAATATTGATTTGGCCTCATAATCTAAGATTGGATGCTCCTTAGTACTATCAGCCATAACTAAGTCTATTAATTTTACATCATTTGGAAAAACAGGATCTTGAGGCAAATAATTTATAATCATTCCACCGCTTTTAATAATGTTTCCACTATTAGGCTTTTCAATTCCTACTATTAATTTAAGTAGAGTTGTTTTGCCTGTACCATTGACACCAATTAATCCTATTTTCTTATTATCGGTAATTGAAAATGATACATCATCTAAAATTTTTTTACTTATGTATTTAAAACATACATTCTCAAAAGTTACTACCATAAAATTTAAATACCTCATGAAATATTATATCATATTTTTATAAACTATTTATTAGCTATTTTTTTTAAAAAATATAGCTTATTATCCTTAAAATATTTATCAAGTATTTGTTCATTAGATAAATAGGAAATATAACTCCTTATAGTTGAACCCACTAATAAATATTTATTAAAGCTTATTTTTAAACCATAATGAGAAATAACTTCAGCTAATACCTCCTCTTGAGTTTTAGGCTCATTTAAAATATTTTTAATCACATCCATTATTTCATACATTTTATTTCTATTAAATTCTATTAAACTATCTAAATTAACACCAACACTACTATGAGATGGAACTATAATCTTATCCTTTAAGGTTTGTAAAAAATCAAGAGATTCTAAATATCCCTTTACATCATACATTAATAAAATATGTTGTTTATCGATTAGCTCCTTACTTCCTAACGCATCAGCCACAAAATACACACCATCAGAGGTTCTAACCCCAATCATACCATAATGATGGCCTGGCAATTTAAAGCTTCTTAGACCTTGAGGCATATATTCTAAGCTATAAATTTCTTTTTGATCATCAATATGCATTAGTCTATTATCGTACTCATCAAGTGGGTAACCACCATTTAAAAAACCTATATCTAGCTTTGAATCTCTAAAAAAGGCTCTTTCTATTTTGGAAGCTATAACCTTACAGCCTGTAACCTTCATCAAATATAAATTAGCTCCACTATGATCTTGGTGACAATGGGTATTAATAATATACTTAAGCTTTAATTTATGCCTTCTTAATACTGTTTCAATAATAGGGCCCTCCTTATCTGTGGCACAATCTATTAAAGCAACATCAGTATCATTTAGCTTATATACTCCAACATTAGTTGGACCATCTATGTAATAAGTATTCCCCTTTAAATGGTGTAATTCGTATTCAAAGTTCATATTAAAAATTATACGTATTCTACGTATAGACTCCTTTAACTAAATTTATAGACATATTATATCATAATTATTGTGAAAAAACATTAGATTGCGATTTTTGTCGAAAACTGTAACAATTCGACAAACAATCTTTTTTAATTGCTTCTCTCAGCAAAACATGATAAAATTATACAAAAGTTTCGGAGGTGCAATATGAGAAAAAAAACAATAATTTATACTTGTGTAAGCTTCGTTTGTGCTTTAGTGGCATTATTATTTATCTTTGGAATTCCTGATTTTGTAATTCTACCTATTTTAGCATTAACTAACTCTAAAAAACTATGTAATCCTTTGGTATATGATTTAGCTACTATTAGAAAAAATACATCAAATGTAATTTTAAGTAATGATCACCTACTATTTATTGTAACTATAATTTTTCTAATCATATGCTTATTTTTCTTCGTTAGCTTCATAATAATTATAGCTAAAATAAAGCAGTTAAAGGCTGAAGCTAAAATCGGAGTTGAAAGAGCTAAAATAAAAGCTCGTCAAGACTTCTTCTCTAAAATGAGTCATGAAATAAGAACTCCAATGAATGCCATTATTGGTTTAACAGACGTCGTTGCATTGCATAGTAATATACCACAAGATTTACAAGACGATTTAAAAAAAATTCAATCATCTGCTCACTATCTATTAGGACTAATTAATAATATTTTAGACATAAGTAAAATTGAACAAGGGAAAATGGTACTATCAAACGAACCATTTTCTATATCTAAATTAGTTAATAGCCTAAATGACATGCTTCAACCTGAGGTAAAAAAATTTGGGGTAAACTTTATAATATCAACTGATATAAAGCATGACATAATTATTTCTGATGAAATAAGATTAAGACAGGTAATAACTAATCTATTATCTAATGCCTTCAAATATACTCCATCACAAAAGGAAGTTAAATTAGAAATAAAGGAATTA
>DVKU01000023.1 GCA_018715825.1 Candidatus Avacholeplasma faecigallinarum | reverse complement strand
AATATAATTGTAATTTTCTCTTTTCCTTTCTATATAGATTTTGGATATCCTTTAATGGATATCCCCTTCTTTTAAAAATAAAAATCAGGTACAGCGAACTGTACCTGAATTTTTATTTTAAAGATATTGCTTGAGAAATTTGTTCTAGTAAGAAAATTGAATTATTAATGGCCTTCTTACTTGATAGTTTAATAGTAAAGGGACAATCAGCATATGTTTTTTTATCACTATAATCTAAATGCTGAATATCCTCATATAAGGTAGGATCTAGGGCAAGATGAATTTTTAAACTATTTCTAGTTAAAGTTATTAATCCAATTAAAGTTTTTTGATATCTTAATGTTACGTTTTTAACGCAAATTCGAGATTTTATATTGAGAGTTTTAATTTCTTGTATCAACAAATTAAATTTTTCTCTGGTAGGGTCTTTAACTAGATCTAGTTTTTGTTTAAAATTTAAAATTACTTTTTTATTTTTTTTGGTTTTATTAGCTTGATAAAGCGTATATGCTAAAGCACAGGGATTAACTAGCGTTTTATCACAATACGAGCAATAATCATATGTAGAACATAAATCCTTTTTAGCATTTTCGCTTTCAAGCCATTTTTTTATATCAAGTCTATTTTGTAAATCTTGCATTGTAATCACCTCATATATAAATCATATATATTGTATCACAAAATATTAGACACTAACAGTATATTATATTCCTTGAGCTAGCATTGCATTACATACCTTTTCAAAGCCGGCAATATTTGCTCCAGTTAATAAATCATACTTATTACCTGATTCTAAAGCCTTAGCATAAGAATTCTTGAAAATATTTACCATAATTTCCTTTAACTTATTATCAACATCTTCAAATGTCCAGCTTAGATGAGCAGAATTTTGAGTCATTTCTAATCCTGATGTTGCAACACCACCGGCATTTGCTGCTTTAGCAGGACCAAATATAACCTTGTTATCTATAAAGTATTTAGCTGCATCTAAAGTTGATGGCATATTAGCACCCTCACAAACAGCTATTACACCATTATTAACTAATGTTTTAGCATCTTCTAAATCTAATTCATTTTGAGTAGCACAAGGAAGAGCTATATCACATTTAATTTGCCAAATACCTTTAGAACCTTCGTGATATGTAGCACCATTTACACGTTTTACATATTCACTGATACGACCACGTTCTACCTCTTTAATTTGTTTAACAACATCTAGATTAATACCATTAGGATCATGGATATAACCATTAGAATCAGATAAAGCAACAACCTTAGCTCCTAATTGAGTAGCTTTTTCAGTTGCATATATAGCAACATTACCACTACCAGATATAACTACAGTTTTATCTTTAAATGAAGTATTTTTTAAAGTATTTAAAGCTTCACTTGTAAAGTAGCATAGGCCATAACCAGTAGCTTCAGTTCTAGCTAAAGAACCACCGTAGGTTAATCCTTTGCCAGTTAAAACACCTGTAAATTCATTTTTGATTCTTTTATATTGACCAAATAAATAGCCTATTTCACGGCCACCTACACCAATATCACCAGCTGGAACATCTGTTTCTGGACCGATATGACGATATAATTCAGTCATAAATGATTGGCAAAATCTCATAATTTCAGTATCACTTTTACCCTTTGGATCAAAGTCTGAACCACCTTTACCTCCACCCATTGGAAGTGATGTTAAAGAATTCTTTAATACTTGTTCAAGACCTAAAAATTTTATAATGGAAGCATTAACACTTGGATGTAGTCTTAATCCTCCTTTATATGGACCTATAGCACTATTGTATTGAACACGGTAGCCTCTATTAACTTGGAAATTTCCCTTATCATCAGTCCATACAACCTTAAATTGAACGAAGCGTTCAGGCTCTAAGAATCTTTCAAGTAATTTTTGTTTTTCAAGCTCAGGATGTTTTTCAACATATCCTTCAAGTGATTCTAAAATTTCTTGTGCAGCCTGAAGATATTCACTTTCATTTTTGTTTTTTTCAACTAAGTCATTGTAAACTCTTTCTACATATTTTGTTTTGAACATATTCATACCCCTCTTTTCATATAATTCTTTTTCATTATATCATAATATTTTGCAAAATGAAGATTTTTTTAATAAAAATTTTAAAAAATGTCAAAAATGACAAATAAAATTAAATAAACTTTGTAATTTTATAATTTGAATTGATAGTATTTCTAAAAAAACTTAATTATGGTATAATTACAAACTGGTGATTAATTTATGAAATACAAGGCAGTTGTGTTCGATTTAGATGGCACACTTTTAGATACATTAAAGGATTTAAATAGCTCCTGTAATTATGCATTAAGTCTTTATGGATATGACACTATAACATTAGATGAAACAAAGAAGTTTATCGGCAATGGTATTAAAAAGTTGGTCGAGAGATCTTTAAAGGGAAAAAATGAAAGATTAGAAGAAGTTTTTACCTCATTTAAAGAGTATTATAGTAATAATTTTGCTTCCTATACACAGGTTTATAGTGGAATCTATGAGTTATTGGATTTTTTAAAGTCAAAAGCTTATGATTTAGCAATTTTAACTAATAAGGATCAAAAAATAACAGATTCATTGGTAAATAAATTTTTTCCAAATACTTTTAAATTAGTTGTAGGAGATAATCCTAATATGAAGAAGAAACCTTCCTTAGATGGACTGGATTATATATGTAATTATTTAAATATAAAATATGAAAATGTGATATTTATTGGTGATAGTAGGGTTGATTTACAAACAACTAAAAATGCTGATTGTATGGGCATATTTGTAGAATATGGATTTGAGGAACCTTTAATATTGAAATCGTTAGGAGCCAAATATTATGTAAAAAAGGCTATAGATATAATTGATATAATAGGGGGATTAAAATGAGTATTGAAACATTATTAATAATTACAACTATTATTGGTACAGTCGCTTTTTCAGTATCTGGGGCTTTAGTAGCAATAGAAAATAAGTTGGATTTATTTGGAGTTATCATTTTAGGAACTGTAACTGCATGTGGTGGTGGGGTTTTAAGAGATGTTATGATGCATCAAAACATTTTAATGTTTGAAGATCCTTGGTATTTCTATTTGTCGTTGTTGACAGGGCTTTTAGTATTTATAGCTATGTATTTTTTACAAAATTTAAAATGGGAAAATTCAAGAATTTATAAGATTTTCTTTAATATTACTGATAGTATTGGCTTAGGTACTTTTGTAGTTTTAGGAGCTAATGTAGCAGTCAGTAATGGCGTTCAAAGTTTTGTTGCTATAACATTTTATGCAGTATTAACTGCAGTAGGTGGTGGACTTATTCGTGATTTATCAGTTATGAAAATTCCAGTTATATTTCGAAAGCACATCTATGCAGTAGCTTCTATAATTGGAGCCGTTTATTTTTATTTAATAACCATTGCCGATTGTCCTTATACAATTGCGGTAATTACAACAGTTTTAATTGTAGTTATTATTCGCTATTTAGCATTTAGATTTGAGTGGAGTTTACCAAGAGTTTATTTAAAGGATAACTTGTAGTTATTTACTTTGAAGGTAATATTTGGTATAATTAAAAAGGTGGTAAGAAAATGCAG
>DVKU01000022.1 GCA_018715825.1 Candidatus Avacholeplasma faecigallinarum | reverse complement strand
ATTTATATTTATATAGTAATAATTTAAAGGATATAAATACCTTTGATGATGAATATAATGAGAAGTTAAATGAATATAAAGATGGATTAATGGCTTATGAAGATGAACTATTGCAGCTACAAAAAAATCAGTTATATTCCGAAATTTATAATCAGGTTTATAATAATGTAAGAGATACTTTATTACAATCCTATCCACAAGAGGTTGTTGAGGTTATGCTTCAAACTGATGAAGTAAAATCGACAATTGAGACTACCACAGATACTAATTTAGAACAATTAATTAAAGAAAATGGTTATAAAATTTATACATTAGATAGGCAAAGTAATTTGGGATATAATACCTTTGGTCAAAATGTTAATAAGATTAGTAAAATAGCTGTTGTCTTTCCAGTCTTTTTCTTTTTTATTGCGGCCCTTGTAGCACTTACAACTATGACTAGATTAGTTGAAGAAGAAAGAAGTAGCATTGGTCTTTTAAAATCATTAGGTTATTCTAAGTGTAAAATAAGTTCTAAATATATAGCATATGCCTTAATATGCTCTATTATAGGATCAGTTTCAGGTGCGGCCTTAGGAATATTTGTTTTACCATATGTAATTCATATTGCTTTTGAAACATTATACGTTATGCCAAAATGCTATTTTGAATATAACGTTTTAGTAAATTTTGTTTCGGCAGGAATTATGATTATAACCATAATTTTAGTTACTATTTATGTAACCTTAAGATCCTTAAAAGAAAAGCCATGTCAGCTTTTAATGCCTAAAGCACCTAAGCCGGGAAAAAGAATTCTCTTAGAAAAAATACCTTTTATATGGAAAAGATTATCTTTTAAGTATAAAAATATGTTTAGAAATATTTTTAGATATAAAAAGAATGTATTTATGATGATGATTGGTATTGGTGGCTGTGTAATGCTATTAATTTGTGGTTTTGGTATTAAGGATATAATGGGTAATTTAGGCGAAAATCAATACCAAGATGTATTTAAATATGATTTAAAAGTAAATGTAACTAGAAATAATTATATTAATTTAGATGTAATGAATGAAGTTGATAAATTATATGTATATGCTGATGATGTTAATCTAAAAGATGACAATAAGTATGATGTAACTTTAATTAAATCAACACCAGAATTAACTAACTTTATAAACTTTTATGATAAGAAGGGAAATAACCTAGATTGTGAGGTTAATAGTGTAATTATAACAAAGCAATTAGCTGATGAATTTGATCTTTCTATTGGTGATACTATAACTCTAGATAACGATAACAGTTACATTGTAAGTTCAATTTGTATTAATTATATAGGTAATTATATCTATGTTTTTGAGGATTCCATTAGTGATTTTAATATGTGCTATATTAATGTTAATAACAAAGATAAAAATGAAATTATTGATGAAATATCATCCTTAAATATAGTTGAGGCTATCGAGGTAAAAAGTCAATTATTAGATAGCTATGAGGCAATGGCTGGAAGTTTAACATTAGTTATCATAGTAATTATATTATGTTCAGGTGCACTAGCAAGCATAGTAATATATAATTTAACTAATATTAATATTAATGAAAGAACTAGAGAAATTGCTACTTTGAAGGTTTTAGGCTATGACATTTTGGAGGTTTGTGGATATATCTATAGAGAAATATTAGTTATGAGCTTATTAGGCATTCTTTTTGGTTTTGCTTTAGGACCATTACTTTTTAAATTTATTGTTTTCAATTTACAAAGTCCTGGTATAGTTTTCTCAGATTACATTCATCCATTATTTTATTTATATTCCTTTTTAATAACATTAGGATTTGTAATCATAGTTGACTTACTATTTATTCCTAAAATACATAAGGTAAAAATGGCCGAGTCCTTAAAATGCGTTGATTAAAATATAAGGAAATAGTCTTTTACAGTATTAGTTAAAAGACTATTTCTTTTTTTTAAACTTTAATTTAATGACACATTATGATAAAATTTTATTTGGTGATAAAATGATAACTTCCCTAGATAACCCAAAAATTAAATATCTTCAAAAGCTAAGCCAAGCTAAAAATAGAAAAAAAGAGGCTAGGTTTGTGGTAGAAGGTAAACATTTAGTAGAAGAGGCTAGAAAATTAGATCTTTTAATAGAGGCCTATTCAATTGATGATATTCCTAATTATACTCAAATAAGTAAAGCTGTAATGGAAAAAATTTGTAATACAGATACAGTAATTTCTGAAATTGGCTTATGTAAAATGTTAAGTGACGATAAAATTAGTAATAAGGTTTTAATTTTAGATGCAATTCAAGATCCTGGCAATATGGGCACTTTAATGCGTAGTGCAGTTGCCTTTGGTTTTAATACGATAGTTTTGGGAGAAGGCTGTGTAGATATTTATAATCCTAAGGTTATTAGGTCTTCTCAGGGGGCAATTTTTAAATTAAATTTTTTAAATAAAAATTTATTAGAATTTTTACCAACTATATCTAAATATAAAATCTATGGAACTGATGTAGTAAATGGAGTTGAATTAGATAATATTATTGCATACAAAAATATTGCGATAGTTCTAGGAAACGAAGGAAATGGTATTTCTAAAGAGGTTAAAAATTTGATAAAAGAAAATATTTATATTCCTATGCTTAATACAGAATCATTGAATGTAAGTGTGGCAGGGAGTATAATAATGTATAAATTAAGAGGCTAATGTGAGGGTAGCTTATGAAATATAAGGATGAATATATTCAAATATTAAAAGAAGAGTTAAAGCCGGCAATGGGATGTACAGAGCCTATAGCCATTGCTTATGCATCTAGTATTGTTAGAAAATATTTAAAGCATGAGATAAAAAAAATTAATGTTTTAGTATCTGCTAATATTATAAAAAATGTTAAGTCTGTTGTAGTACCTAATACTAACGGGCTTAGAGGAATTAAATCTGCGTGTGCAATTGGTATCGTAGCTGGCAATAGTAGCTTACAATTGGAATGTATTTCTAATGTTAATGACGAAGAAATAGAAAAATGTAAGGAATTTTTAAATAAAAATATAATCTTTGTCAAACCTTCTACAAGCGACTTTGTTTTTGATATAGATATTACAGGCTATACAGATGATGAGGCTTGTCAGGTTAGAATTGTAGATTATCATACTAACGTAGTAACTATAAAATATAATGATGAATTTATCATAAATAAGGAATTATCAGGTATAAGAAAAGATGATTTAACAGATAGAAAATTACTAGATGTAGAAGATATTTATGATTTTATAGAAAATGTTGATATTAAAGAAATAGAAGATTTATTATTACGTCAAGAAAAATATAATATGGCGATAGCTATTGAGGGACTACAGCATCCATATGGTGCTAATATAGGTAAAACTTTATTAATGAACAGTGAAAACTGCATAGCTACTAAAGCTAAAGCCTATGCCTCAGCTGCAAGTGACGCTAGAATGAATGGTTGTCATATGCCAGTTGTTATTAATAGTGGTAGTGGCAATCAGGGAATTACTTGTTCTGTACCAGTTATAGTATACGCAGATGAACTAAAGGTTTCACATGAGAAAAAGATGAGGGCTTTGGCATTATCAAATTTATTAACAATCCATATTAAAACTGATATAGGGCGTTTATCAGCTTATTGTGGAGCTATTGCAGCTGGATGTGCGGCAGGAGCTGCTATAGCTTATTTATATGGTGGAAAACTAAAAGAGATTAATCATACTTTAGTAAATGCTTTAGCAATAGCATCAGGTGTTATATGTGATGGAGCAAAAGCTTCATGTGCAGCTAAAATTGTTTTAGCCTTAGAAGCTGGAATTTTAGGATATAATATGTATTTAGCTGGCAATCAGTTTAAGGCCGGAGATGGAATAGTCAAAAAGGGTGTAGAAAATACCATCCATAATGTTGGCCTATTAGCTTCAGAGGGAATGGTTGAAACTGATAAAGAAATTATTAAGATAATGATGGATTGATAAATTAGAGGAATAAAAAAAGAAGTGAATTCCTTCACTTCACATTTTATTCCTCATTTTCATTTATAGTAAAAAGTGGTTCACAACCAACTTCATCAATTGAAAACATTTTATCAGTATATAATATGCCATCTAGATGATCGTATTCATGTTGAAATACAATGGCAGGATAACCCAATAAAGTCATCGTAACATTTTTAATTTTATTAGTTTTAAAATCCAAAATTGCTGATTTTATACAAATTTTTAAATGTCTTGGTGTAACCAAATTTGTTGTATCTCTGCTTACAGATAGACAGCCTTCGCCTCCGGGAAGATAAACCATTTCTTTGCTTTTATATGTTATTAATGGATTAATAAACAAATAGGCATATTGCTTTTGATTTTCATCTAGAAAATCGGTACAATTTATTGCAAACATTCTTTTGTTTATTCCAACCTGCGGAGCTGCAATACCTACTCCTGGTCTAATTTTATACTTTTCTACTAATTCATCTACAGCAGAAACGATAACATATTCATATAAGCCTTTAGCACAGTTTAAATCATCAGAGGAAAGTGGCAAATTCACTTTAGTAGATTTTAATCTTAAAATAGGATTGCCTTCCATTATTATATCTTTTGACAAATACATCTTAATCACCTAGAGGTATTATAACATAATATTTATAAAATTACCATCTAGCTGCTCCAATAATTACAAGAAGTATGAATAATACAAGAATTAATGCATATCCATTGCCCTGACGCTTATTGTAGCAAGGGTTATACATTGGCATACAGCCATAAGAATAGCCATATCCAGGTGTTTGATAATACATGCATCATCACCTCCTATATTACATTATGACTTAGTTAGTTATTGGAGCATTATGTTAGCCTATTCTTTCGGGTTATCTTGTGATAAGCCTAAAAAACCTTCTACCCTATAAAGACGATTATTAAGATTTCTTAATTTTCGATTTATTTCCTCTAATTCATAATATATTCTATTGAACTGCATATTCTCATAATAATCGTAATTTTGATTATTGTTTCTATTAAATTTATTAAACATAATATCACCACCATATATTATGTTTTTTTAAAGTATAATATGCCAAAATTTTACAAATAATAAACTTAGGTGGTTTAGGTGAGACATAAGGTTATTTTAAATGCATTAATTTTAGGTACAGCCCAATTAGGCGGTAAAATTTTATCGCTTATTTTTTTGTTTAAATTTGCTAGTGATATTAAAGATATTGGATTATATTATTATACATATGCATATATTCCATTCTCACTATTTTTAGATTTATCGGCTTTTGGATTGATACCTGGAGTTAGTAAATATGTTTCATGCCTAATAAGTAAAAATGAATTTAAAAAAGTAAATTATTTGCTAAAGGTTGGAAGCTACTTTTCACTGTTTTTAGGTTTAATTTTCTTTTTATTAATAAATTTTTTTAATAATAGTATTTTATCTATTTCCTTGTTTGAAGGCTATACAAATGAGCAATATAATATAATTTTAAAAAATTTGCAGTTAGCTTCTTATAGTATTATTATATTTCCCTTAAATAGCTTTTATAAGGGATTTTTGCAGGGACATTTAAGAATGCTTCCCTCAGCAATAGCAATATTATTAGAGCATATTAGTAGGTTGTTATTATATTTATTATTAATTGAGGATATAAACATTAATGTCATATCATTAGTTTTTAAAATTAATTTTCTTTCTTATAGCTTATCTACATTAGCATTACTTTTTTTTATTTTGCCTATATTTTTAAAACCAAAAGAAAGATTTCATGCTCTTTCAAATTTATATAAAATGGCTATACCTTTTGGTATTGTTACAATGTTTTTTACTTTTTATCAGTTAATTGATTCTATAACACTAGCATCATTAGGATTAGAAGGAAATATCTATACTGCCTATATGTTTGAAACGATTAGACTTATTTTTATTCCTATTGTTTTTGCTCAAGGAGTTGGAGGGGCATTAAATCCTAAGATAAATAGTTTATGTAATAATAAAAAAATTAATGAAGCTTCAGGTATTGCAAAGAAATTAACAAATTTAATGATCTATATTTTAATTCCTATTATAATGATTTATCGTATTTTTGATATTGAAATTTATTCTTATTTTTATCAAAAAGATGATGTATACTATATTTTGGCAGATGTTTCTATTATGATTTTCTTTATTGGTTTTTATAAGACTTTAATAGGAATTTCACAAGGAATGACCAAATTTAATTATATAGTAATAGCGACTTTCTTAGCTATTATTGCCAAAATAATACTAAACATATTATTAGTTCCTAGCTATAGTTATATGGGTGCCATTATTGCTACTATAAATAGCATCTTTATATGTATGGTAGTATCCTATTACGTCCTTTTTAAAGGCGGCATAAAGATTTTTGGGGCCAATATCTTAGCATTATTAAAATCATTTGTGATTATTTTCATTTCATTACTTTTAACATCAATATTTAAAATAGCTTTTCTTTTAGAATATGATGAGCAATTAATAGGATATATATATTTTATTTTAATGTTTCTTGCTATTTACTTTCTTATATTATTATTTATTAGATTTAATAGTTATTTGTATCAAAAACAAAGATGTTGTCATAAAATAGAGTAGGAGTCTGATGGATATGAGCCAAAGTTTAGATGATTTTAAAGAATTCATAAAAAGACATCCGTTATTAAAGCAGGAGGTTTTGAGTAAGAAAAAAACTTGGCAGGAGCTTTATGAGGAGTTTGTTATTTTAGGAGAAGAAGCTTTTGATGAAAATGACTCTAAAAATACAAATGAAAAGAAAGAAGTAAAAACAAAGGATAATTCCACAGAAGATTTAATTAAAAATATTTTAGGGTATGTGAAAAAAATAGATCCAGATCAGGTTACCAAAACTGTAACTAGTATCCAAAAGGTTTTAGAATTATTTTCATCCTTTGGAGGGGCTAAATCTGATTTAGTTAAAAAAAGTACTGGAGATCCCCTTTTTGATAAACGATTTGATGAGTGGTACTAATGGATTATATGAGTTATTTATATGAGCATTTAGATCTTTTAATGTATTTGAGGTATAATCCAAGATGGTATAAAATATTATATTATGAGCCATCATATTTTAAATTTTTTTTAATAGAAGCTAAAAAAAATCTTAAAATTACGGGTATAGATAAATTAGAATCTTTTAAAAATAGATTCAATATGCTTTATAGTTTAGCAGGATTGTTTTCAAATCAAAAATAAAAAATTGCTTTACTTTTTCAAATATATTAAAATATTGTTGAGGCGATAATATGAAGGAATTAGCAATTGAATATGTATCAAAATTACAAAATGAGCCGATTTTTAAGGAATTATTGGCTTTAAAAAATACTATAGATGAAAAATATAAAAAAGAAATCATCAGATTTAAATTAAGTGAAGCACAATATAGTGAGGCTAGAAAATATGAAAGTTATAGAGATGATTTGATTAAAATAAAAGATAAATTCATTCAAGCTAAAACTGAGTTATATTCTAGGCCTGAGGTTAAAAGGTACTTTGAGTTAGAGCGTGATCTTCAAAATATATTAACAAGTGATTTTAATGAAATAAAAAATTACATTTCTAATAAGTTTACCATGAATAAAATAATTTCAATAAAATAGTAAATGTCAAGAAAAAATACTTGACATCTATTTTTTTAATGATATAATCTACTTGTATTATTGAAAAGGAGTGTTTAATTTATGGTAAAATTGAGATTACAAAGATTTGGTGCTCATAAGGCTCCAAAATATCGTATTGTTGCTGCTGATTCAAGATCTCCTCGTGATGGAAAATTCCTAGAGATTTTAGGTACTTATAATCCATTAACTAACCCTGCTACAGTTACTGTAGATAGTGAAAAGGTTCAAGCATGGTTAGCAAAGGGTGCACAATTGACTGTAACAGTAAAAAATATTTTAGTAGCTAATAAAGTTATTACTAAGTAATAAGAGGTGCTACTATGATAAAGTTTGAAGAGTTAATTAAAAGTTTAATTCTTCCTTTAGTTGCTTACCCTCAGGATGTTGAGATTGTTTGCAAAAGCGAAAGTGATACAAACCTTGAATATGAGGTAAAAGTAAATCCCAGTGATTTAGGGCGTGTAATAGGCAAGGGCGGATGTATTGCAAAGGCTATTCGTACCGTATTATATGCTGGTGCTTCTAAAGAAGGAAAGAAAATCCATTTAGATATAGATGGTAAATAGTAGCGTAAGCTATGGCATAGCCATAGCTTTTTAATTTATTTTGTTATAAATTTTACAATGTTGATTATTGCATTAATAAATGGTAAAATATTAAAGTCGATAAGTGTATACTAATGATAGAAATGGAGATGATTTATGTGCGTAAATCTGTTCAAGAAAGTTTGACAATGGAATATAATCCTACAATGTTTAAGAAAAAGTTTTTTTTTGATTTTTGTAAGAGATTATTTGACATAATATCATCTGGCTTAGCCTTGATTTTATTTTCATGGATTTTTATAATTATTGCTATTTTGATTAAGCTTGGTTCCAAGGGACCTGTTTTTTACGGCCATAATAGAATAGGTAAAAATGGCAAGGTTTTTAAGGTTTGGAAATTTAGAAGTATGAGAGTTGATAATAGACCATTAGAGGAAATATTAACTCCAGAGCAATTAGAAGAATACAAAAGAGATTACAAGGTAACTAATGATCCGCGTGTTACAGGAATTGGAAAAATTTTACGTAAAACATCTTTAGATGAGTTACCACAATTATGGAATATTTT
The DNA here is from genome assembly GCA_018715825.1 of Candidatus Avacholeplasma faecigallinarum. Classification (GTDB taxonomy): domain Bacteria; phylum Bacillota_I; class Bacilli_A; order Acholeplasmatales; family Anaeroplasmataceae; genus Anaeroplasma; species Anaeroplasma faecigallinarum. The sequence goes on along the minus strand of DVKU01000022.1, from coordinate 2,961 downwards.
TATAGGGCAAATGTCTGTTGTTGGTTGGAGACCTATTTTAGAAGAGGAATTTTTAAGATATGGGAATAATAAGGAATTATTAATTAAGGTAAGACCAGGCTTAACAGGATATTGGGCAAGCCATGGTAGAAGTGATATTGCTTACGATGAACGTATAAAAATGGAGCTATATTACGTTGTTAAAAGAGGATTTTGGATGGACATAAGAATTTTATGGCATACTGCTATTGGTGTATTTAAAGGAGATGGAGCTAAATAATGAAAGTTATGCATATACCTAATTACTATTATCCACATATTGGTGGTATTGAGCAGGTAGCTCGTGATTGCGTTCATTCCTTAAGTGGCAAATGTGAACAAAAGGTAATATGCTTTAATCATGAGAAGGATACAATTAAGGAAATAATAGATGGTATTGAAGTTACCAGGGTTGGTTCATTTGCCAAAGTGGCATCCCAATCATTATGTCTACATTACAAAAGAGAATTAAAAAAAATCTTAAAGGAATTTAGTCCTAATGTAGTTATTTTTCATTATCCTAATCCTTTTGTGGCATACTACTTAATGAGGTTTTTAAAGAAAAAAAGCTTCAAATTCATTTTATGGTGGCATTTAGATATTACTAAACAAAAACTTTTAGGCAAGCTTTTTAATACTCAAACTAGAAAGCTTTTATCTATAGCTGATAAAATTGTTGTTACTTCACCAAACTATCTTCAGGGAAGCAAGTTTTTACCACAATATAAAGATAAATGTAGTGTAATTCCCTGCTGTGTTGACGATAGTAGATTAAAATATAGTCAAAATGAAATTAATTTAGCAAATCAAATAAAACAACAAAACAATGATAAAATTATTTGTTTTGCTTTTGGAAGACACGTTGAATATAAAGGACTTACTTATTTAATTCAAGCAAGTAAAATTTTAACAAATGATTTTAAAATTTATATAGGTGGTAGTGGTCCTTTAACAAATGATTTAAAGCAAGAGGCTTTAAATGATGAAAAAATAGAGTTTTTAGGAAGATTATCTGATGAAGATTTAAAGGCTTATTTATTGGCCTGTGATATTTTTTGTTTTCCATCAATTACCAAAAATGAAGCTTTTGGAATAGGTTTAGCTGAAGCTATGTATTATGCTAAACCAAGTGTAACATTTAAAATTGCTGGTAGTGGCGTTAATTATGTTAGTTTAAATAATGTTACAGGTATCGAAGTAGAAAATAAAAATGTAGAGGCTTATGCTAAGGCAATTGAAGCTCTTAAAGATAAGTCTTTAAGATTAAAATTAGGTACTAATGCTTATAATAGAGTAATGGAATTATTTACATTTGCTCAATTTAAGGATAATCTTGAAAAATTATTAGAAATAGGTGAATGAGATGAGTATAGCAATTGATGCTAGAATGATAGAAATGTCAGGAATAGGAACATATATTCAAAATTTAATTATTTCTGATATATATGATGTTGCTATAGGAGATGAAAAATTAATTCATAAATATAATCCAAGAATTAAGGTTATCTCTTTTGATGCCAAAATTTATTCTTTGAAGGAGCAATTATTCTTTCCATTTAAAAAATTAAAAAAATATAATGTTAGTCTTATTCATTTCCCACATTATAATGCTCCAATTTTTTGTAAAATTCCTTTTGTCTCCACAATTCATGATTTAACGCATTTGATTTTTCCCAATTTTATGAAAAATAAATTGGCACGAATTTACTCTAAGATTTTAATTAAACACTCTGTAAAAAAGTCTAGAAATATTATAACAGTTTCTGAAAATTCCAAAAAAGATATAATTGATTTTTTTAAAGTAGATAAAGATAAAATTACAGTAACATATAATGCTATAGATTCTGATTTTCACTATAGTAATAGTGACTTATCATATTTATTTGAAAAATACAAAATAGATAGTCAAAAATTTATCTATTTATATGTTGGTAATTTGAAGGAGCATAAAAATTTAAGCCGATTATTAAAAGCTTACTCTCAAACAAAATATTTAGATAAAACGGTGTTAATATTGGCTGGTAAGGCTTTTGAATCTTTGGATTTAAAGTCTTATGAGAGTAAGTTAAATATAAGTTCGAATGTTACTCATACAGGCCTAATAAGCAAGGGTGAGTTAGTTGATTTATATAATTTAGCAAATGTATTTGTCTTTCCTTCCTTGTATGAAGGATTTGGAATTCCACCAATTGAGGCTATGGCTTGTAATACCCCAGTCATTAGTTCTAACACCTCATCTTTACCAGAAATTTTGGGAGATGCTGCACTGTACTTTGATCCTTATAGTATAGAGCAAATTACAAATGCTTTAAACAATATATATGAAAATGAAAAACTTCGTTTAGATTTAGTTCAAAAAGGTAGAAATCAGATAAAAAGATATGATTGGAGAAAAACTGTAGAACAGACCCGAAAAATTTTAAATCAATGAGAGGAGATTCAAAATGAATTCTGGTAAGAAGATTGTTTTTTTAATACAAAATTTTTCACGTCCTGCCGGAAGTGAAAGAGTAACATCTCTGCTAGCAAATAGTTTATGCGATAGTGGTTATGATATTTCTATAATTAGTATTTGCGGAGATAATACCTCCTTTTATTCGATTAATCCTAATATTAAGCTTTATACACTAATCAATTTAAGTGAAGTAGATAATAAGAGATATTTTTTTAAGGTTTTGTTTTGTTTGAAAAAACTGTTTAAGTCAATTAGACCAAATTTAGTGATTAATGTGTTTTCTTCATTAGCTATTTATACTTTGCTATTAAAGAAAAAATTTAAATATAAAACTATATCATGGGAGCATTTTAATTTTAAAGCTAAGGTTGGACTAAACACAATAGGAAGGAAAATGGCTGCTAGAAAAAGTGATTATATTGTTACATTAACAAATTCGGATAAAAATTATTATTTAAGTGCTTTTCCTAAAATGAGATCAAAAATTG
>DVKU01000004.1 GCA_018715825.1 Candidatus Avacholeplasma faecigallinarum | reverse complement strand
TATTAAATCAATCTATTTAGATTTAAAAAGTATAAATAATAATTATGATATTAAGATCACATCTAATAGCTATACTAATTTAATTAATATTTTAAAGGAAATAAATTTTAATTATAATAATATTTTAAATTCATTGACAAATGTTTCTGCATTATCTAAAATATTTGATAAAACTAATTTTGATATTGAAAATGACAACATATATGAGGTTAAAGCTACAATCGATGCCATTAAAGATAGAAGAGATTTATTTTCAAGCTATTTAAATTTAAATAGCACCGTCATTAAAATCAAAAAGTATCATGCGATTAATTATTTACATCGCTTTTTAGATTTAAAGGAAGACATTGATAATTTAGCCTTAGGCTATAAAAAGCTATTTTTTAAACAAAATATTAAAAAGGTAGTCGATCAATCTGATTTATTAAAGAGCTTCCAAAGCTATGATGAAAATGAAATAATTGAAAGCTTTAGGGAGTTAGATGAAAGAATATTAAATATTAATCGTGATCTAATTATTTCTAATAATTCCAAAAATCGTCCTGAGCATAAGGTTATAGTTGAAGGCTCTGAATTTAAAATTTTAGACAAAGAGCATCAAAAATCACGTCGCCAAATGCCAATTAGGCAGCTTTTAGAGCAAACATTTAATTTGGCATTAGATGTTAAGCCAGTATTTTTAATGTCACCACTTTCTGTTTCAACCTATTTAGCTAGTAAATTAAATATTTTTGATTGTGTTATTTTTGATGAAGCCTCTCAAATATTTGCCTCAGATGCCTTAGGAGCAATTTATAGAGCCAAGCAATGTATTATTATTGGCGATACAAAACAAATGCCACCAACAAGCTTTTTCCAGGTTGGTGTTGATGATGGTATAGATAAAGATTATGATATGGAATCTATCCTAGATAAGGCCTCTATGATGTTTGATACCTTAAGCCTTAAATGGCATTATAGAAGTAGAAGTGAAGAGTTAATAACATTTTCAAATGAATCATTTTATGATTGTAACTTAATTACTATTCCTCAAGCTAAAAAGCATGAACAAGGATTTGGTATTGATTTTTACTATGTTAAGGAGGGACGATATGATCCTTCTACTAGAACTAATGTCATAGAAGCTCAAAGAGTATGTGATATGGTATTTGAGCATTTTGACAAATCTATGGAATCCTTAGGAGTCGTTGCTTTTAGTAATGTTCAAGCTGAGTTAATTAGTGATATGGTAGAAAAAAGATTAAAGAAAAATCCTAAATATTTAAAATTTTTTGATGAATCTTTAGATGAACCATTTTTTGTTAAAAATCTAGAAAGCGTTCAAGGTGATGAGCGTGATAGAATAATTTTTAGTATTTGCTATGGCTATAATCAGGAAAATAAGTTTTATCAAAGATTTGGACCATTAAATAATGTTGGTGGAGAACGAAGATTAAATGTGGCAATTACAAGAGCTAAATATAATATTACGGTTGTTTCATCAATAAAATATACTGATATTAATACTAATAATACAGAATCTAAGGGTGTCATTTTATTAAAATCATATTTAGAGTTTGCGCAAAATGTCGTTACTAACAAAAAGTTCTTACAATCAAATAATGGTATAATAAACGATGTTCTACAATTTGTTCAGTCATTAGGCTATGAAGCCTATCCACATTATGGTACATCATCATTTAAGGTAGATATAGCTGTTAAAAAGGATAACGAATTTATTTTAGCAATCATGATAGATGGTCAAAAATATTCAGATAGTCTAAGTGATAAATATCGTTTAGAAAAACTACTCCTTGAACGTTTGGGATGGCGTTATTTTAAATTATTTTCAACCTCTTGGCTTTTTGATAAGGAACAGGAAAAACAAAGACTAACCTATCAATTAGAGCACCTAGATGAAAATTGTGAGCCCAAAACAGTTAGTAATAGATCCTATTTAAAAGTAGATCAAACGCTTGATTCGTTTGATAGTGACTTTATTGATTATCAGGAGTTACATCAAGATTTAGCAGAAAAATATTTAAATTCATATGGATTAAAATATTTGATAAAGGAATTAATTTTAAGAGAACAACCTATTCATGAGGAATTTTTGTTAAAAAGATTATTGTTTATAATGAATAAACCAAAGCTTACAAAGGAATTAAAGGATGAAATTTTAAAAAATATGCCTGTTGAGGCTATAAAAATTGGTGAATTTTACTTTATAGATCAATATAAAGAAATCCAATTAAGAATCAATTATTTACGTGATATTTCCTATGTTCATATTGATGAGCTATGTGATGGTATTTACAAAGTGGCAAGTAAAAATAATGGTATTAGCATTGATGGCTGTTATAAGACAGTAGCCTTATTTTTAGGATTTGATAAGTTGATGCCTAATGTCAGAAAGAAAATGGATGACGCTTTAGCTAAGCTATATTCAAATAATAAAATAAATATTAAAAATAATAATCTATTTGCCGTAAAAAAATAAAAATTAAACCCCTTTAGTTTAAAATCAAAACTAAAGGGGTTTTAATTATTATTAAATTTAAGCTATATCCATAAAAATAGGAATAACTATAGGCTTACGATCAGTTTTAGTATAAATAGTTCTACTTAATTGTTCAGTCAAGCCATGCTTTAAATTACTTAAATTTAAAGTTTTATATTTAGTCATTTCTTTTATTAGATAATGTTTAGCTTCTTCAACAAATGATTTAGTTAATTCCTCACTATCCTTCATATAAATAAATCCGCGGGAAACAACCTGAGGCTCGATAGGAATAGTTTTGTTTTTAGAATCAATTGTTATAACTAGAGCAAACATACCATCTTCTGATAAGGCCTTTCTCTCTTTAATAACAGTAGAAGAAATATCACCAATTCCACTACCATCAATATAAACATCACCTGCATGGATATGACCAGCAATACGGGCAGAATGATCA
>DVKU01000021.1 GCA_018715825.1 Candidatus Avacholeplasma faecigallinarum | reverse complement strand
CGAGCTTAACTTCTGTGTTCGGAATGGGAACAGGTTGATCCTCGTCGCCATTATCACCGGAATGGCTCCGCTTGTTGGACTTGAAGGGACAACGGGCTGAAAATACACCTCGATTTTGGGCTGTTTTTAATCAAAAATCGCTCAAAAACGTCGTATTCTTAACAATATAAAATTTTATTTGCCAAAGGTTTGCCAATATTTTTGAAAGTATTAATTTGTCATTTTTTATATAAATAACCTCAAAAAAACATTTATACTAAAGAGTATATCTTTTTGTTGCTGTGTTTTACAACGATTTATTAAATATTTTCAATTTTTAAAATTGGCCACTGCAGTGTAAATGGTTTAATATTGTATATCTTTTAAACGCTTTAGAATATTTGCTTCACGAGCTTTCAATGTAACAATTAATTTCATTATCTTCTCATCAGAGTTTATATCTATATATGATAATAACCGCCACGGACAACCCGTGGCGGATGAAAGTTTCATAAAAATGTACTTTTAATTAAAAAACTATGGATTAATTCTAATAATATATTTCAATTTAGAAATTAAATATAAGCTTACGGTATTAAAGTAATGGCCGAAAGTAAAATCATACCTAAAGACCAACCTGTAGACAAAATATTACTAAGTCTTGTGCAATACCTAACTTTATTTATCTGTTTTTTATTTTCGTAGTGAAATGTAATTAATTTAACATATAAACAAAAAGCTTCAAAGTATGCTTGATAAACATTTACATCATTATTACTACCAACACTCTCACTAAATTGGGCTTTTAAATATGCATCTCGAGCACATATATACATATTAGAATATTTTAATAAAAAATCTTTCGATATTTTTTTATAATTATACTTATGCGCCTTTCTCAAAAAATGATTAAAACTCTTATCAAACTCATCGCAAAGAATCTTAAATATATCCAGATTTAAACGCCTAAAATGCCCATACGCTTTGATCAGCTCAGTATTGCCCAAATCAAACTTCAAGCTATGCTTGGCCAAATGACCGAACATAGCCCTTATCTCATTATTAATTACATAAGGCAAGTCATCGATTTCTTCCCTAAAAAATTTTAGAAGATCTACGGTATATTTTCGATAATACTGATATAAAGTCCTTGCATCATCTGGAGGCCGATTAACAGTATTTGCATTATAAATCTCCGTTATCTTATTAAGCAATGCCAAAGATTCTGCTTTAATGCCGCCCATATTATATCTTCTTAATTTTTCTTTTTCTTCCGCAGTTGCCGTAAACACATCCACGTGTTTTTACAATGAACTTATCACGAGCCCCATTTCTTTTATTAAAAGCACGAGTATAAACAGGCTCTTCTTGTTTATCAACCATATACTTTTCATCTAATGTTTCTAATCCTAAGATATTCATAGCTTTACCTGTACAATATTAAAATAATTTTATTACTGAATCGCCCATAAAATAGCTGCAATAATAGTTAGAGCAGATGGTATACCAACATTAATGAGAAATTTAAAAGCTTTTGTTTTTAGTGAAATTTTGCCCCCATTGCTAAATATTTTTGAAAAATAACCATCTCTATTCTCACTTTCGACGTCATTTTCACCTTCTATATCTTTTAGCAACTTTTCGCAAAGTTTTAGCGCATTATCAAAACTACTAATCGAACTAATTTTTTCAAAATTATACGCTATCCCTTTTTTATTTCGAGTAAAAAAACTTTTATATTGTTTTTTACCATTTTTAAAAAATTTCTTTATTACACTAATTTCTCCTTTTAAATGCTGATAAAATGATTCCTGCGCATCACCATATTTTACACTTGCATTATCTAAAAGAGAAAACATTCGTTTATATTTTTTTAAATCTTTTAAATAAGCCTTGATAAGAAAACAGCATAGACTATAGCCTAAACATCCCTCAATTTTGATAGCCCTATCAACATATTTTACTCTTTCTTTATTGCTTACAATATCGTCACGAAAACTAGATGAATACTCAATGACTAAATCATTTAGCATCTCAAGAATAACCTCAGGTAAATCATGATACCTAATTTCGTACTTGTCTATGAATTTACTGATGATATCTTTATACGAGCAATAAACATTTATGCGCTTTTTGCCGAGTTCTGTATCTTTAGCATCTAAATACTTATCATATTTAAATAATTCGGACAATTTTGTTTTATAATAGCACAAATGATCTTCTATTAATTTTTCCGTTTCTTTATCAATCGAAGTATCATTAATTAATTTCTCTAATATATCATCGTTATCTTGCATAATTTTCTTTTGGTTAAAAATCTAATATTTATAATATGTGTATTTAACTCATATATCTTTTTTCGAACACATAAGCTCAACTGATATGTTGCGTATAATAATACGCAGGTGCATTAGTAATAATTCGTGCATATCTAAATATTGAAAATGCTTAAAGCAAAGAGACACTCCGCGTCTCATACAGAAATAAAAAACTTCTGCATTAGCAGAAGCACCCTAAACACCTTAGCACCTCGGCGAAAATGTCGCTGTCTACGGAGCTCCAATTAAAGATATTGTTATTTTAACAAAAATGCCCAAATTTGTCAAGAAAAAAGAATCAAATTATAAAATTATTTATCATATTTTTTCAATCAGAAAAATTAAACGTGATAAATATTTCACTTTACCGTTTAAATTTTAAACCATTTTATCTATGTTCAAACGACGTTTGACTTTTCTTTTTATATAATATTATTGTCACAGACACAAAATCTCCATAGGTCTTTATTGATTAGCAACCAAAATAATAAGCGCTTTCCGTCAAGCTAAATGCTTATGAAACCATCCTAAAGCCACTACACTTAAATGATGTTAAGCCCATACGTTGACTTTCTTCATAATATGACTCTTAATAGATTTGTGTTATCTCTCCTTTCACCTTTTTAAAAGGGATGAGTTCGATACAATATCGGACTCATCCTCAAATACATTAACCATTATTGCCCATATTGCCAGCGCTTCCATTTGCAGCTATTTACCGATTTTCAAAACGCGCGAAATTAATGCATTTTAAGGCAAAAATAGCTCAAAAATGCCCATTTTAAGCATAATAAAAATTTACTTGCCAATGATTTGCCAATATCTTTGAATGCATAATTTATTGGCTTTTCTCAAAAAAATGAAATTTATTATAATATATATGAAAAAAGCGCAGCATATTGATGCTGCGCTTTTTACTGAGTTAATGAATAATTTCAGTCACTAATATTTTAAAAACTGTTCATTAATATCAGAGTAGATAATTCTACTGTCTTTACATTTGCAATCACATTTAAAACATTCCGCCATCAGTGGCTGACGACCATATAAAATATATTCATGTTTGATATATAAATTTTTATCATTCATTATCTCGCCTTGACTATTATTCCGGCTGAAGTCGCCGTGCTTACCGACAAGTCAAAAGTATACGCGCCAGCAGGTAAATTTAATGGAATATTGCCACTTCCAGCGTTATAAGAACAAACTTCTTCGCCGCTTTCATTGTATAAAGTAAAATCTACAGTGTTTTTACCACAATAAAACATAATAACGTAATTCCCAGCCGATTGAATAGTGAATGTATATGAACCTTCAAACAAATTTACTAATCGGTTAACAGAAATTTGGGTATATTCTTTCCCTTGCCTTATTACATACTCAGTATTCGCTTGTCCTTTTATTTTTACATAATATACTTTATCTTTAATTAAATAGGCTCCTGACTCAATTAGATTAGAGTCATACCATTCTACATTTTCTGCGCCGTCAACCTCGTATTTCACTGACTTATTAGGGATAAACTTTACAACAATCTCACCTGAATCAGGAACTATTCCACTCTCTTGAGTTGTATAGCACAAATCAACATTCAAGGTGAATTCTTCTTCTGGTGAGCCATTAACAACAATGAAGTAATTACCTTGCTTCTCAAGATAGTAATTACCATTTGAGGCACAAACAGTTTGCCATTGAGAGTCATAAATTATGAAATCATTATCAGTTAAACTGATTAAATAATTTGCAGATATATTAGGTACTAGCTTATAACAGTTTTCACTCGTAAATTGATATAAAATATTACTTCCGATATTTATATTAACGGGATTAGGATTAACTAATATTTTAACAAGACTTTCATCATGAGATATATTTTTAACAAGAACATTATAAACATGCTCTCCTTCCAAAAGGTGCGAGATCTCCGCTTTATTATCAGGTGTTCCAGCTAAAAATTTATTATCTTCATCATAAATTTCTATTTCATATAGCCCGTCACTAGAGAATTCGAATTTATATTCAGACGTAACTATTGGGCTATATTTAAAATATTTTGAATCTGAAATCTCAAAAGTATTTTCTTCCCCCATCTTTAAAGTGTTCACATTTTTAAGCTCTACGGTCGCAAGGCTATCGACATTAGAGTAATTATGTATAGCTAAATAATAATTTCTATTATCAAAAAGATAATACGAGGGTTCTAATAACTCACCGCTTAATAAACTACCAATTATATTTTCTCTGTTGTCTAGATATAAACCAGCTTCAACTTCATTATTGCTAATTATAGATAAATCAAACGGCGAACCCTCATCATTATAAATAAGCAAATATTCTGTCTCACTCGGTTTTATCGTTCTTTGCAATGGAACATTCAAGTTTAATTTTTCCGGAGTAAACATACAATTAATAGTAAATTTATATACTCCTTCCCCCTCTACGCTTTCTAATTTTAAACGACAAGTTTCATTATTTTCCAAATCAACAATAAGTTTATTATCCAAATCTTTAAATACTACATTCTGATTCAATACTTCGACTATAATATCTTCATTATTATAACCCGAAAATGTATATGCACTATTTACTGGAGCGACAAAATTGAGCTTTAATTCGGCATTACCTAAAATATATAAATCTAATGACCCATTTTCATCGATTTGAAATTCCTCGTTATTATTCAAATTATAATAATAATCATTTGAGGTAACACCTGTTTTTAATACTTTAATCGTTGAGTCTGTTATACTTTCAGTATTTTCTTCTTCTACAATATCTAACGATATTTGACTTGCAAACAAAGTATCCCACTTATTTCGATGATCCGCATAATTAACTAAAAAAGTATTTTGGGCATAACAGCCATTATTAATTCCTAATAAAACAGCATTCTCATTATTAGGTGTTTTTAAATATGTATAGCTATCCTTTAATAAATACCCATATTTTTCTATTTGAGAAACGGCATCCAATTCGTCCAGTTCAACCCCAAAATCGTCATTATTAGATTTAATTACTCTGTAATCCCTGCTTGACGCTTCGATATAATCAACTATACCTTTTACTATATCGTTAACATTGGTTGCCTTACCAACTACGTCTCCAACTATAGGAATATAACCAACCGTAGTTTTTAAAACAGTTTCTGAAAATTCGTTTTTTCCGGTTTGCGTTGACACGCCACTAAAAACATATCTATTCCCAACAAAATAACCTCCATTATCGTTTTCATCAATATACCCGTCTTCTCCTTGATTCAAATGAAATTGATTATATAAACTTCCGCTAAACGAAATGTCTTTTAGGTATAATTTTTTAACTTTATAATACTCTCTGAAATAGTGTTGTGAATTATTACCGTAATATAATATACTCAAATTATTATCTTGATTAAATTTATATTTCTCATAATAAAAAGGCTCAACTCTATATCTTAACTGTCCAGAACTGTACATATTAATATCTGGTTTAATAAAAAACACTAAAAAAGTATCTTCACTTTTATCATAATCAAAATAGAACCCGTACGCATCACCAACATAAAGGAAGTCTTGCATCTTTTGCTCAAACAATTGTATAGGTACAATTTTTGTAATCCATTCATCGTATATTTGTGTGTTCTCGTTATAAAAATTAGATGTTTCAAACCTTTCCGTTATGTAATCAGGATATTCTTCCAACTTCAACTCTCTGTTATTATTATCCCAAAATGTATTATCTCCTGTTACTTGCTTACATAAAGCTAAAATACTCTGCTCATCATATTCATTATCTGCAAAAGCATACATATTGAGATTGATAATGCAAATCAAAAAGACTGATAATATTGCCATTATTATGCCAATAATACAAACATGTATTCTCCTCATTATTTTCTCCTTTTATAATATTTCAATGGTAAAATAAAACCAAGTTTTAATATATTTAGTACTATTTTTTATTTTATCTAATGGACCATGATTGTTAAATTCAAATTGAATTTCATAAACCCCAAAATCTATTGGCCAATCTGCGACATTTGTCCAATCATAAACCACTTCTTCTCCATCAACAATTCTATAATCTTTATAAGCAGCATCGTCTTTGGTTCTCACAAGCATTCTAATATGTGATTGCCAATCATTATCTTCAAAATCCTTGTCTTCCAAATACTTGCCTGTTTCATCAAGTTTTACTTTTGCAGTAAAAACTTTAGGAGTGCCGTCATATTCAAATTTATATGTCTTATTTTCTTCTATCCTTTCACTTGTAATAGGATAAAATACTTCTAATGTTACACTTTGATACAACTTATCCTCTGCTACTTTACAGGATGATATAAAAATCATCGATATGGAAATTAAAATTATTGAAATCAGAATTGTCTTGTAATTTTTTATTTTTTGCATTATGTCACTCCTTTTTATAAATTAATTGGAGGTTATTTTTAATCCACTGCTACCTCTTGTGCCTGCAGCACCTTGACTCCCATTAGAATATGTTTTAAATATGCCTTTCCCGGCCTCTCCGCCAGCCCCACCAGTACCACCATTACCTCCATTACCTACATAATAATACCCGTTGCCACCATTACCTCCATTGCCGCCAGCAGCTCCATCGTGTCCATTAGTCCCACTCGCTCCAAACATTACAGCATTTCGACCGTTACCACCATTACCGCCGTTACCGCCGTTGCCGCCACGTCCACCATAATCACCTATTCCGCCGTTGCCGCCGTTCCCACCAACTTGCGCATCACTATGTAAATAAACTGATGTAGGGAAAAGACTACCATTATTTGAAATAGAGGTATTTTCGCCTAATCCATTACCGCCGTTCCCACCATTGCCGCCGTTCCCACCAAAGCTTAAAATGTTCATATTTTTATTTCCATTACCATCAGCACCTGCGTTGCCACCGTTACCGCCTTTTCCAGCTTTAGTAGAAATATTAATTTCTACATTTATTCCAGTGGACAGATATACATAATTCATATAAGCATTAGCCCCATTACCGCCGTTGCCACCATTGCCGCCATTGCCACCTGTTCCCGCATATCCATCAGAAATATTGACTCCGCTTATATTGGTAATATTACATCCTATACCGGCATTACCTCCACGTCCGCCATTACCTCCACGTCCGCCATTGCCTGCATCAGTCCCTGCAGTTTTACTTGCTATACCGTTAACGCCATCACCGCCACGTCCACCGTTACCGCCACGTCCACCGTTACCTCCCTTTAAGGTAACAGAGTTAGCAGTCGAGCTTAATGATGTACATATTAAAGCATTCGTACCAGCAAATCCACTACTTCCGTTCTCTCCAGAACCACCGTTTACACCTGGGTCGCCGTCCTCTCCATTTTCTCCATCTGCTCCTTTAACCATCAAGCTACCCGAACCTTTAAACTTAATTCCTTTTCCGTAAAACAATGCGCTTTTCGCTTTTCCCTCAATGCTATTTGTGCCTTCTATTTGAACTTCCAACTGACTGCTTTGCGAATTCATTACATAAGTAGGAGCATTCTCAGAAGGATCATTCTCAGACTTTATATGTACATTACTCATATATAAAAACGTAGAATTACCATTTTTTATATTTATGTTTAAGTTTTCACATACTTTATTCGAGTCGCTCACTAAAAATACTGCCACAACATGTATAGGCACATCTATCGTTCTATTAAAATTATATGAACCAGACTGGCTATTCAAAATAATGACTCTCTTTTCGCTTAAAGCATCTAAGCTATCCGTCATTGATACTATTTTATTACTAACTGTTTGTGAAGCATCGCTAAAATTATATGTATATGTTTTCCCAGTTGAAGCTGTATATTTCAAACTAACGCTACCGGTAATTATCGTTGTTGGATCTAATATGGGTTCTCTAATTAAATCGTACGTAGTAACTTTTCCCTCTTTATGAATTCCGCCAAAATCTACGCTAAAATTATCCACAAATTTTAAAGCTTGTGAAGAAGTCATCAGTTTATTATCTTCATCTCTAAATTCTGCTGTATATGTAAAATTATATGAATCCCAACTAAATGTTGCGGAAACAGGGTATTTTGCCGTTGCTGTTATAGAATATAAATTCTCGTCATCTATAAAATTAAGCGTAAAATCGCTATTATTCCCTAAGGACCAATCAATGATAAAACTATTTTCGACCTTAGTTATGAATTTCTTTGCGCCTGCGCCTATATCCCAAAACAGATTTTTACTCTCAACACCATTTTCATACTCAAAATGTATGTCATATTTCTCTCCTAATATCAAATTACAACTTTCACTAACCCCGTTGTTAAAAACTTGCTTGTTATTAAATGAAATTGATTTGAACTTCAGAGGCTTAGTTAAGATTATGTTTGCCTGCACATCACAGAAATAATTATGAGCTACCAAAACAGTGTAGGAAACATTTGCCTCCAATTCTGTTTTTACGGCATATCTTCGATTCAAAGTGTCTGGTTGAAGTTGCGGCAATTCTACTTCTTCACATGTAATAGACTCGTTATTTTCGTCTATAATTGTAATATCGAAATTAATATCTGTTACCGAATATCCTATTTTAAAATAATATTCCCGACTTTCATTAGGAGTAAATTCAAATGACGAATTATCAAAAGCTACCAATGTGACATTTTGCTCTACTCCTACATCATATTCATTTTCTGAGTACGCCGCCGTATCCGCACTTGCATAAGCTTTTGGCATTGAATGACCTATTGCCATAAAAATTGCCACTATTATCATTACTGCTGATATTATCAAAGTCTTCTTTAGTATATTCTTATACATTACCTTTCTCCTTTTTTATTAAAATTTATTTATTTATTTCTATAATATAAGACAACAAAAATTT
>DVKU01000216.1 GCA_018715825.1 Candidatus Avacholeplasma faecigallinarum | reverse complement strand
AAGAAGAAAAAAGGATTACTATACACCAGGTGGAGTAATGGGAAAAAGGCCTGATAGAGCCTTAATTAGATATTCATCTAAGTTGAGGGAGCTTTATCCTAATACTCCAATAATTATTGGTGGTATTGAAGCTTCGCTTCGTCGCCTTAATCATTATGATTATTGGGATAATTCGGTAAGAAGAAGTATTCTATTAGATAGTAAGGCCGATTTATTATTATATGGGATGGGTGAAAAAACCATTGTTCAGGTTGCTGATGCCTTAGATTCTGGTCTTGATATTAAAGATATTATTTATATTCGAAATTCTGTTTGGAAAACTACAGATGAAAGCTTACTTCCTGATGGCTATGTTATGCTTCCTAGCTATGATGAGGTTTTAGCTGATAAAAAGAATTATGTTAAATCTTTTCAAATTCAATACAAAAATACGGATGCCTTTACTGGCAAACCATTGGTTGAAAAATATCGTAATTGCCTAGTAGTTCAAAATCCTCCAGAGTTTCCATTATCACAAGAGGAGATGGATGCAGTATATAGTTTGCCTTATATGAGAGCTTGCCATCCACTGATAGAAAAAGAGGGACATGTACCAGCTATAGATGAGGTTAAATTTTCAGTTATTTCTAATCGAGGCTGTTATGGTGGCTGTCACTTTTGTGCCCTTACTATGCATCAAGGAAGAATTATACAATCTAGAAGTAAGAACTCAATATTAGATGAAATTAAGATAATTAGTCAAGATAAAGATTTTAAGGGCTATATTCATGATATTGGTGGACCAACTGCCAATTTTTATCATCCAGCTTGCGATAAACAGTTAAAAAGTGGAGTATGTACTAATAAGGAGTGTATAGGTTATAATCCATGTAAGAATTTGAAGGTTGATCATAGTGATTATTTAAATATTTTAAAAGAGGCAAGAAACCTACCAGGAATTAAGAAGGTTTTTGTTCGCTCTGGCCTACGCTATGATTACATTATGTATGATAAAAATAAGGAATTCTTTGAAGAACTTGTTAGATATCATGTTTCTGGACAGCTTAAGGTTGCTCCTGAGCATGTAGATGATAGAGTATTAGTAAGAATGGGAAAACCTTCTCGAGGATTGTATGATGAATTCGTTAAAACCTATGAAAAGATAAATGAAAAATATCATATGAAGCAATTTTTAGTGCCATATTTAATGAGTAGTCATCCTGGTTCTACCCTAGATGCGGCAATTAATCTTGCTGAATATTTGCGGGATACTGGTCATATGCCAGAGCAGGTTCAAGATTTTTATCCTACTCCAGGAACTGCATCAACTTGCATGTATTATACAGGTATTGATCCATTTACTAATGAGAGTGTTTACGTACCAACTAATCCTCATGAGAAGGCTATGCAAAGGGCCTTAATGCAATATAAGCTACCTCAAAATTATGATTTAGTCTATGAGGCCTTAGTTAAGGCTAATCGTAAAGATTTAATTGGCTATGATAAGAAATGTCTTATTAAACCAAGAAATGCAGTTAATAGTAAAAGATATTTTAAAAATGAAAAATAAAATTAGAGTTTATGATATAGCCTTAATGGCAATATTAGCTGCCATATTATTTGTTTTAGAAGAGGTTTTAAGCTTTTTGCCTAATATTCAACTAACTGTTTTTTTAATAATATTGTACTCTAAGAAACTGGGACCTTTAAAGGCATCATTAATAGTTATAGTTCATGTAATTTTGGATAATTTGTTTATGAATAGCTTTAATATAATGTATTTTCCATTTATGTTAATAGGTTGGCTATTAATTCCAATTACCATTTCAACTATTTTCAAAAGCTTTAATTCACCTTTAAAGTTGGCAATATTAGCTATATGTTATGCGTTTATTTATTGTTGGATATTTATTATACCTAATGTGTTGTTTTTTAAAATTGATGCTTTAACATATTTTATGGCTGATATATGGTGGGAAATTGTTTTAGCTTTATCAAGTTTTCTATCAACTATTTTATTGTACAATCCTTGTTCAAAAATCTTAGATATATGCTTAAATAATTATCAACAAAGAATTTATTAAATGTATAAAATTTTGATTTTAAAATTATAATATTATGGGTAAAAATTAATTGACTTTTACTATAATCTAAGGTAATATATATAGTGCTTGAGGGAGTAGATGACCTATTAATTATGATAGGTTGTAGCAATCGACAGCACGATATTATATCCGGTGCTACATAACATCAAGACTTAAGTATGGTTGTAAGGCTGTACTTGTCTTTATTATGTAGAATATAGTTTAGACAAGTAGGTTAATTGACCTACTTTTATTATTTTCCAGGGAGGTTAAAAGATGGAAATTAACAAAGTGTCTTTTGAAAGGTTAGACATAAAAGAAACAGAGGCCACACTTAAAACTGATTTAGAAAATGGTTTGAAAAGTGAAGAGGTAGAAAAAAGACAAGCCGAATATGGTAAGAATGAGTTGGTAGAAAAGAAAAGAAAATCATGGATAATGATATTTTTAAGTGAATTAAACAATCCAATGATTTTCGTATTATTTGGAGCAATTGCTGTTACAATAGGTCTATCAATTTATGAAACTGTAAAATCAATAAAAGAGGGCTTAGGCTTTAGCTTTATTGAAACAGGAGATTGGCCAGATGTAATTATAATATTAGCAGTAATAATTTTAAATGCAGTTATAGGTACCGTCCAAGAAATTAAGGCTGAAACATCTTTAGAGGCCTTAAAGAAAATGTCATCTCCAGAATCTACTGTTATTCGTGATGGCAAAAGAATGAAAGTTAAATCATCAGACTTAACAATTGGTGATATTGTAATACTAGAAGAGGGAGATACAATTGGAGCAGACCTACGTCTTGTCCAAAGCGTTAATTTAAAGGTAAACGAATCTTCTTTAACTGGTGAATCAGTTCCTGTTGAAAAGGATTGTAATATTGTTTTTTCTGATGAGGTTGGAATTGGCGATAGAATTAATAGTGCTTATATGTCAACTACAGTTACATATGGTAGAGGTATGGGTGTTGTAGTTAGATGTGGTATGCAAACTGAAATAGGTCGTATTGCCAGTGCTATTTCTGAATCAGATGCCGAAGAAACTCCATTACAAAAGGTATTAGCTAAGCTATCTAAAATATTAGGTATTTTAACATTAGCTGTAGTAGTCTTTGTTTTACTTGTCGATATCATTTGGATTTTTGTTGATGGTAAGGGTAGTGAAATTGAAGCCTATATGGAAGCTATTTTATCTTCCATTTCCTTAGCAGTTGCCGCTATTCCTGAAGGATTGCCAGCTGTTGTTACTATTGTATTAGCTGTTGGTGTTCAAAGAATGGTAAGGGCAAACACTGTTGTTCGTAAGCTTCCAAGTGTTGAAACATTAGGTGCTGTAAGTGTAGTATGCTCTGATAAAACTGGAACATTAACTCAAAATAGAATGACTGTTGTTGAGGCTTATGTAGATGATAAGTTTTATACTTCAGATGATTTCAATACAAATCAGGAAAATGAGGATATCAAATTATTGGCAAAGGGTATGAGCCTTTGTTCAAATGCTACTGTAGATGAAGGCTTATATGGTGATCCAACTGAAATAGCTTTAGTAGTTTTTGCAAATCAATTTGAATTACGAAAGAAAGCTTTAGAGGATAAGAGTCCAAGAGTTGATGAGTTACCATTTGATAGTGTGAGAAAAATGATGTCTACTAAGCATGTTGAGGATGGTAAAAACATCATTTATACTAAGGGTGCATTAGATAGTATTTTAAAAAGAACTACTCATATTCTTGATGCAGGTAAGGTTAGAAAAATAACTGATGAAGATATAGAAAAAATTTACAATGCTAACTCAGCATTTTCAGATAAGGCTTTACGTGTTTTAGCCCTTGCTTATAACAATAAAGATTCAATCACTGAAGAGGATTTAACGTTTGTTGGACTTGTGGCAATGATTGACCCACCTCGTCCTGAAGCAAAACCAGCAGTTGAGAAATTTAAAAAGGCTGGTATTATTACAGTTATGATTACAGGTGATCATAAAGATACTGCTTTTGCTGTAGCTAAAGAATTAGGTATTTGTGAAACTAAGGATCAATGTATTACAGGTGCTGATGTTGATGCAATGAGTGAAGAACAACTTAAAGAAGCATGTAAAAATGTACGTGTATTTGCTCGTGTATCACCTGAAAATAAGGTTATGATTGTTAAAGCTTTCCAAGGCTTAGGTAATATTTGTGCTATGACAGGTGATGGTGTTAATGATGCTCCAAGCCTTAAGGCTGCTGATATAGGTATTGCAATGGGTATTACTGGAACTGATGTTGCTAAGGGTGCGGCAGATATGGTTTTAACTGATGATAATTTTGCATCTATTGAAAAGGCAGTAGAAGAAGGCCGTGGTATATATGCAAATATTAGAAAGACTGTTTTCTTCCTACTAGGAAGTAATATATCAGAAGTATTAGCGATGTTTATTCTAATTTGTATTGGTCTTCCAGCTCCACTTATCGCTATTCACTTATTGTGGGTTAATTTAATTACTGACTCACTTCCTGCTATTGCTTTAGGTATGCAAGCTAAGGATCCTAATTGTATGAATCAAAAGCCTAGAAATCCTAAAGAAGGTATCTTTGCTCATGGTGGTGTAGGATTAACAGTTGGTTATGGTGCAGTAATAACAATTTCTGTTTTAATTTCTTATTTATCTTGTGCATGGCTAAATAATACTTATTCATTTAGTGCAATTAAGGAATTATATAGTAATAATCCTGATATATTACACCAAGCTCAAACAATGGCTTTCACTACATTAGCCTTTGCTGAATTGTTCCATATGATTGGAATGAGCAATCCAAACCGTTCTTTTGTTCATGTATTTAAGGATAAAAATTTAATGATGTTGATTGCTTTTATAGCTGGTATCGTTTTACAATTATTTGTTATTGAAACACCAGGGGTACAGGATGTATTCTCAACATTTAATTTAAGTGCAATAGAGTGGGTAATTACAGCAGTATTCTCTATTATGCCACTAATAGTTCATGAAATTGTTGTACTAGTTAAATATATAAAGAAAAAAAGTAATAAAGAGGCTTAATGTAAATAGTATTCTTTAAAAATAAACCCATAAGTATATTAGTAAAAATTACTAAATAGCTTATGGGTTTTTATTTTAGGTTAAATATTATGATAAAATAATATATTTAGTAGTAAAAAATATCAAAATAAATTTTTAAATTTAAAATTAAGTCTCATATAAAAAATAAAAGGATTACTATCTTTTTTGATATTAATCCTTCTATAATTTAATAACAAACTAAATTGTATTTCTATTAGTCTTATCTTTTTCTACCTAATCCTATTTTATTATATACTTTATTTAATTTCTTATTAGCCAGATAATTAGCATAATCTCTACCTTGGTCTAATACCTCATCTATAACATTAGAATTAATTAATTCATTATATTTTTGTTGGATAGGTTCTATTTCCTTTATTACAGCTTCAGCTACATCTTCCTTAAATTTTTGATAATTTGAGTCTTGATATAGGTTAACTAATTCATCAATTGGTTTGCCACTTACGCAAGATAATATAGTCAATAGATTAGATACACCAGGTTTATTTTCAACATCGTATTTAATTGTACCGTCACTATCTGTAATAGCAGATTTTATTTTTTTCCTAATAGAATTCAAATCATCTAATAAGGCAATATAGGCTTTAGGATTAGAATCAGACTTACTCATTTTTTTGGTTGGGTCAACTAAAGACATAATTTTAGAGCCTTCCTTAGGTATGTATGGACTAGGAATATTAAATGTTTCCCCATACTTAGAATTAAATCTCATAGCTAAATCCCTTGTAAGCTCTAAATGCTGTTTTTGATCGATTCCAGTAGGTACTAAATCAGCATCATATAACAAAATATCTGCTGCCATTAAAGAAGGGTATGTTAGTAAGCCAACAGAAACTCCACCTACCATTTTTTCTTTTTTATCTTTATATTGGGTCATTCTTTCTAATTCCCCAATATAGCCATTACACTGCATAACCCAACCTAGTTCTGCATGAGCTGGAACCTCAGATTGTATAAATATATGGACTTTATTTGGATCTAGTCCGCAAGCTAGATAAAGTGCCACAAGTGAACGTATATTTTTTCTTAAAGCTGTTTTATCTTGAGGTACTGTTATAGCATGAAGGTCAGCTATGAAAATTAAAAAATCTGTAAATTGATTTTCATTTTGGAGCTTAACAAAATTTTTAACAGCTCCTAAATAATTGCCAAGTGTAATATTACCGCTTGGTTGAATTCCTGATAAAAAACGCATTTTAATTCCTCCTTAAAACAAAAAAAGCACCTAATTTTTAAGGACGCTTAACAGCGCGGTGCCACCTTAATTCTAGTAATACTAGCTCTTTAAATTAAATTTATAACCATTTCCAAAATATATTATATTTGGTGCTTTCACCATCCACCAATCGCTAAAAAAGTGAATATATTTTGTACTCGTGGATATTATAATAAAAAAAGGAATAATTGTCAATGTACAAATA
>DVKU01000215.1 GCA_018715825.1 Candidatus Avacholeplasma faecigallinarum | reverse complement strand
ATATATTAGCTAAAAATCCAGTTGGCTATAAAAACATGTATAAGCTAGTATCTGATTCCTTGACTAATCATTTTTACGTTGATGCAAGAGCCTTAAAATCTGTAATTATGACCTTTAGAGAAGGGCTATTGCTAGGTAGCGGATGTAGTAATGGTGAAGTATTTGAATTTGCTTTAAATAGAAGTGAAGAAGAATTGCTAGAGGCAATGAAGCTTTATGATTACATAGAGGTCCAACCTCCTTTATGCTATAAGCATTTATTTAGTTCCTTGCCAAATGGCCAATTAGATATTGAGGATACTATTAAACGTATTATCAGTTGTGCTAATAAATTAAATAAAATAGTAGTTGCGACATCTGATTGTCATTATTTAAGACCAAAGTTAAAAAAATATAGAGATATTTTAATTCAATCACCACAAATTGGTGGTGGTCAGCATCGTTTAGCATCATATGATGAAGCTCCTGATATGCATTTAAGAACGACTAAAGAAATGCTTGATGAATTTTCCTTTTTGGATAAGGATTTAGCCTATGAGATTGTAGTTACTAACACAAACATCATAGCTGATCAAATTGAAAAATTTGATGCCTTTAAAAAGGATATGTTTGCCCCAAAAGATGATGAGTTTAAAAATAGTATATTGCATGTTCCATCTATAGTTGATGAGGTTAGAAGAATTGTAGAAACCAATAAAAAGAGATTATATGGAGATAACCCACATGAAATAGTGAAGGCAAGAATTAATCGTGAGCTTGATTCTATTATTTCTAATGGCTATGCCTCTGTCTACTACATGTCCCACCTTTTAGTAAAAAAATCACTAGGTGATGGTTATTTGGTTGGTTCACGAGGTTCAGTTGGCTCATCTTTAGTAGCTACCATGATTGATATTACGGAAATTAACCCTTTAGCTCCTCATTATAGATGTAAAAAGTGTAAGTTTCATACCTTTAAGATGAATGCCGAGGAAAAGGAAAAATATGGAATAAGAGATATTGAACTACCATTCCAAAAGGATTTAGATAGTGTTGATAGTGGCTATGACCTACCAGATGCAATTTGTCCTGTATGTCATGAAAAGCTAGCCAAAGATGGGCATGATATTCCGTTTGAAACATTTTTAGGTTTTAATGGTGATAAGGTGCCTGATATTGACTTAAATTTCTCAGGCGAATACCAGGCTGTTGCTCATGAATATATAAGAACTGTTTTTGGAAAAGAGAATGCCTTTAGAGGTGGAACAGTAGGAACAATAGCTGATAAAAATGCTTTTGGTTATGTAAAAGGCTATTGTGAAAGAACTGGCAAGACATTAAGAAATTGTGAAATGGATAGGATAGCTAGTTATCTAGTTGGAATCAAGCGTTCAACAGGGCAGCATCCAGGTGGAATAGTCGTAGTACCGCATTATGTAGATATCTATGATGTTACCCCTGTTCAATATCCTGCTGATAATACCGAAAATTCATGGCGTACAACTCATTATGATTATCATTCCTTTGAAAATAATCTTTTAAAGCTTGATATTCTTGGTCATGATGATCCTACTATGATTAAATATTTTATGGATTATGTTCATAAGCATCAAGAGCAATTTCCATTTAGTAATCCTCAGGATATTCCAATTGATGATAAAAATATTTATAGATTATTTAATTGTACTGAGGTAATTAATTTAACTGAAAAAGATCTTCAAAGTAAGGTTGCATCCTATGCTGTACCAGAATTTGGAACTAACTTTGTTCGTCAGATGTTAGTGGAAACATTGCCAAAAACATTTGCTCAATTAGTTAAAATATCAGGATTATCTCATGGAACTGATGTATGGAATACGAATGCTCAAGACTTAGTAGCTGGTAAAACTGAGTTTGGTACAATAGATTTTAAGGATGTTATTGGTTGTCGTGATGATATTATGGTCTATCTTTTGTACATGGGATTAGAGCCTTTAACTGCATTCCAAATTATGGAATTTGTTAGAAAGGGAAAGGTTAGTAAGGATCCTGAAAAATGGGCTAAATATCGTAAGGCAATGGAGGAAAAAAATGTTCCTGCTTGGTATATATGGTCTTGCGAGCGTATTAAATATATGTTTCCTAAGGCGCACGCTACAGCCTATGTATTAATGGCTTTAAGAATAGCTTGGTTTAAGGTATATGCACCTGCTTTATTTTATAGTGCTTGGTTTTCAAAAAGAGCTAAAGCCTATAATGTTGCGGCCTTTTTAGGTGGTCCAATGGCTATCAGGGCTAAAATAGAGGAATTAAAAAATAAGGTTGACCAGACAGTTAAGGATGAGGATCTTATTACATCATTACAGGTAGCCTTAGAAATGACATTAAGAGGAATTAAATTTTTACCTGTAGATATAATTAAATCATCAGCTACCATATTTGAAGTAGAAGATGGCAATATCCGTTTACCGTTTGTAGCAGTAGATAAGCTTGGTGAGTCTGTTGCCTTAGATATTGTTGAAAAACGTAATGAAAAAGCTTTTACCTCTAAAAAAGATGTAGCAAAAAGAACAAGACTAAATTCTACATTATATGAAGAATTCAATGAGATGCATTTTTTTGGTAATCTTCCTGATGAGGATAAAGAAGCAACCGAGGGGCTTTTTGCTTTTATGTGATATTGTGTGAAAGTAATATTTTTATATTGCAATTGCATAAAATATGTTATAATAAGGTAAATTAAACAAGGAGGCCAAATAATAGATGAGACAAAGTCCATTATTTTCAAATATTCAAACTGGTGAAGCAATTTATGATGTGGAGCATGCAACCTATAAGGGTATTTGCATCAAAACATTTTGTTTGCTTTTAATCACAACAATTGTTGCCTTGTTCACAGGTTTGTATTTGCCAACTATTATAGCTGCTGGTAATTTTAATGCCTTTTATATTATGCTAATAGTAGCAAGTGTAATTGGCTTTATTAGTGCTATGGTTGGTAGAATGAGTGATCGAAAGGCTAAATATGCAAGCGTTATTTATTCAGCTTGTGAAGGCTTATTTTTAGGTGCATTGACAGCTATTTGTGAATCAATGTTTCCTGGTGTATCTGTAATAGCAATCTTTTCAACCTTGATAATTTTTGCTGTTATGCTTACACTATTTGCTACTGGTATCTTACGAGTTGGTGATAAATTCAGGAAATTTTGTTTTGCTTTTGGCTTGGGCGCTATAGCTTTGATTTTAGTAACTACTATTTCATCATTTTTCTTGGATTATTCTACATACTTAAGTGTCTTAATCTTTGTGGAATTTTTCTTGTTAGTGTATGGAGTAATTACCCTATCATTAAATTTCCAAGAAGCCCAAATGGTTGTTCAGCTTGGAGCATCTAAAAATTCTGAATGGTCTGTTGCACTAGGATTAATGATTAGTATTGTTTATATCTATGTTGAAATTTTACGTTTATTAGTCCTATTATTAGCTAACAAAGATTAATAAAATATAATTTATAGCCTATAACCTATAGGCTATAAATTTTTATAAAGAGGTAGAAAATGAATAAAATATTAAAAATTTTATGCTACATTTTATTAATAATATTATTATCACCTGTCCTAGCAATCATATTATATGTTGCTGTAGGTTCAGCACTATTCTTTATATTGTATTTTTACAATAGAAAGAAAAATGGGCCTACTCCACCCGCTAAAAGAAATAACTATAAGTTAGCTGCATCTATCTTATTTATAATAGGTATGTTAATATTATTTGTGACTAATAATTTAAATCTATTATCTTGGCAAGGATATTTATGGATTCAACTTATAACATTTGTAAGCTTTATACCACTATGTTATGAGCAATATCTTATTATTAAGAAAAATTCAAATAATCAACAATAGTCTATAGTTTTATAGACTATTGTTTTTTTATTAGCCTATAATAAAATAATACCTTTTCATATATTAACAATGAGGAGGGGAAAAAATGTTTTATCAAGGACAAATGATGCCACAATCTGATTGTGGATGTACAAATGGTGGTTGTCAGATAAGTATGCCTACCTATTCTTCATGTAATCAGGTAGTGCAAACATGCAATGTTCAGGACGTACCTCATTATGTTAATTATAATACCCATATAGTCAATAATTGTATTAAAAGGCATATAAATATTCCTACATATTCAACAACCTCTGAAAATGTTTATGTAGATGAATATGTGCAAGCTCAACCAATGTATCAACAGCCAATGTATCAACAACCTATGATGTATAGCCCAAACCAATATCAAGGAAATGTTGGGGTTGAAGGAATTAATCAACAAAATTGGCAAACACCAAACATGAATAACCAATTTAATCCATATAATATGTAATGAGTAAGTTCTAATTTATTGGGTAGCCAATATTAGAACTTTTTTATATTGCTTGAAAAATCATTTAAAATATTGACACTTTTATAATAAAGTGTTAATATATAGTCAGTTAGTTTAAACTAACTATATATTTTAGAAAGGAGTTAGCTAACACTAACTATGAGTGAAAAATTTCAACATACACTAGCTTATCATTGTGCTCCAGCTTTATTAGGTATCAAAGCTTCCAACTTAATAAATTTAAATCTTGGGAAATATAACACCTTATTTACTGATTTAAAAGAATTA
>DVKU01000214.1 GCA_018715825.1 Candidatus Avacholeplasma faecigallinarum | reverse complement strand
AGCTGTCCTAGCTCTTTAAACCACAATTTAGCATGTTCCTTTTCATTTTCTGCTGTCTTTAAGAATAGCTCAGCTATTTGTTCATACCCAGCCTTCTTAGCTACTGAGGCAAAATAAGTGTATTTATTTCTGGCCATTGATTCACATTGAAATGCCTCCCATAAATTCTTTTCTGTCTTTGTTCCTTGATATTTATTAGTTTCATCACTAATTAATTCAAAAGCAGTCGAAGGCTGTTTACAAATAGGACATTTCTCTGGTGGTATATCTCCTTGATGGATATAACCACAAACCTTGCATTTCCATTTTTTCATTTTACTTTTCTCCTTGTCTTCATTAAATTTTATTTTGTTTAATAATTCATTAACTTCATTACTATTTACTCTTGAATCATTTAATAATTGCTTTAACAATTCTTTACTATTACCGCTTTGAGCTAGCATATATCCAGACTCTCTTATTAAATCCTCTGCCATTAGTAAACAGGATTCCTCAATCGCTCTAAATATTTTACCATCAAATTTTTTAGCAACTTCCATAGCCTTTAATTTACTTTGGATTAGCGCCCGTAATGCTTCTATAACATTATTTTGATGAACTTGTTGAGGTGGATAATCCTTTACAACCATAGAAATTGCTTTTGAAGGACAGGCATCGGCACAATTCCCACAACCTATACATTTATCTATATCAATAATGCTATTTTCTGTATCACTTGCTCCAGTAGGGCATACATATAAGCAAAGACAATCCTTTGTACAAAGTCGCAAATTTCTTACTGCATACTTATTACTCATATGATCCCTCCTCTATAAGATTAAATTTCCAACTAGGAACCTTACATACTGGACAATTATCTGGTAATTTTTCACCAACGTAAATAAATCCACAAATACTACATACCCATACATTCGTTTTGTTAAAAAAATCATTGCCTTTAGTTTGGTATTCATTTAAAATGGATTCTAAAATCCGTGTTACCTTTTGACTCCACACCAGGGCTCTAAGTGCTCCTCTATCTTTATTATTGCTAGCAACATCATTAGCATAAGGGTAGAGTTCATTTAAATCCGAATTAATTAATGAGATTAAATCAGCATAATTATAATTATCAGCATAATTATAACCAGCTTTTAACTCTGAAGCTAATTTTAAAAACAATTGTTGTTCCTCAAATAAATATTGCTTTTCACAACCTTTGGCCAAATTTGAACAAATAGCACTTATTTCAAGGGCTGATAATTCTTTATCGACAGTAGGTTTTATTAATTTTACCTCTTCTTTTGCTTCTTCTTTAAAAAATTGTTCTTTTGAAGCCTTACAAATAGGGCATCTAAAGTCTTCATCCAAATCTTCAAATTTTGTATTTGCAGGTATATTATTCTTTGGATCACCTAATTTTTCATCATATACATATCCGCATATACTACATACATATTTTGCCATTACACTCCTCCTTTACTATATTTTTTTATAATCCACAAGGCTTTTTACCTTTCTCTGATAGACAATTTTTCAAAGTAGTATTTTCATAGAAACTATATCCTCCACTAATATTATAACAATTATATCCATTTGCTTGTAATATATTACATGCTATATAGCTTCTTAAACCACTATGACAATATACTAAAATTTCTTTATCTTTGGGAATGCTATTTAGGTTATTTCTAAGGTCATCTACCTCAATATTGTGAGCATCTTTAAAATGTGATTTATTATATTCTAATACTGTCCTTACATCTAAAATATATGCATCCTTATGATTTAATAAATCCTCCCAATGAATTTGTTTAACTAAACCATTTAATAAGTTTTCAATCATATATCCAACTATATTAATTGGATCCTTGGCTTGAGAATATGGTGGAGCATACGCTAAATCCAAATCTTTTAAATCATAAGCTGTTGCTTTAAACTTGATAGCAGTTGCTAAAACATCAATTTTTTTATCGACACCTTCAAAACCAATTATTTGAGCTCCTAAAATTTTACCATTATTTTTTTCAAATAATACCTTGATATACATACTCTTAGCATTAGGATAATAGTTTGCATGTGATGAGGCTTGTAAAATTACATAATCAAAATCAAATTTATTTTGTAGGCATTGAATACTATTATACCCTGTAGATGCTACTGTAAGATCAAACATTTTCATTATAGATGAACCTAAAGAACCCTTATACTCATCGTTAATATTGCAAATATTATTAGCTGCAACTATACCCTCTTTATTAGCTGGACCGGCTAATGATATAACAGCATCAGCATTAGTAAGCATATGTTTAATCATAACGGCATCACCAACTGCATATATATCATCACTAATTTGCATTTTATTATTTACGCAGATTGCATTTTTTATTCCTAGCTTAGCATTTATATCTAAGGCTAATTTACTTTCAGGCATTACACCAACAGCTAATATTACAAAATCGGTTGTTACCTTTAAATCATCAGTTGATTTAACTATTAATTTTTCATTTTTTGGTTCGATGCTACAAGTATCAAAATTTAGATGAATCCTAATACCATTTTTGGTTAAATAATTACTCAATATATTAGACATATCTTCATCTATTACTGGCATGATATAATTACCTTTTTGAACTATATCAACCTCGATATTTTTATTGATTAAATTTTCAGCCATTTCTAAGCCAATAAAACCAGCTCCAATAACTACTGCCTTTTTAGGATTATGCTTATTAATAAAATCATAAATCTTAAATGTATCCTCTACAGTTCTTAAGGTGAAAACTTTAAAGTTATCGATTCCCTTGATACTAGGAATTATAGGCTTTGCTCCTGGAGATAATACCAATTTATCATAATATTCATCAAATACTTCATTGGTAATTAAATTTTTAATAATGACCTTTTTTTCATTTTCAACAATTTTAATAACCTCATGATTCACTCTAACATCAATGTTAAAGCGTCTAAAAAAGCTTAAAGGAGTTTGTAAAGTTAAATTTGACCTATCCTTTATTACTCCACCTATATAATATGGTAGGCCGCAATTGGCATAGGAAACATAACCACTTCTTTCAATAATTACAATTTCAGCCTTTTCATCTAGCCTTCTTAACCTTGCAGCACAGCTCGCTCCCCCAGCTACACCACCAACAATTATTACCTTCATAATAGCACCTCTTTATTTAATATCATTATATCAAAAAAAATTAAAATAATTCAGTGACAAAGTCACAAAAAAAGGCTACCATATAGCTAGACTTTTTTAAGCAGTATATTTACTTACAATACTATTAAATACTTCCTCGTTATTATTATACCAATCTTCAAAATTAGTTTTATTGGCTTGAACACTCTTAGCTATTTCAACTAGCATAGCTAAAATTTCATCTTCACAAACAGTTCCAAGTTCTTTCCCAAATCTTTCCTTTGTTAATAAGTCATTACCGTATACATACATTGTAAAGGCTGGTGTAGGAATCTTATCAACTAATTTTACAGAGCCTCTAAATCCTAGTAATCCAATTTGATGAGTTCCACAGCTTGATGGACAACATGATATATGCATTCTTGGTAGTGTTCCATTAGCAAAATCGTACTTTCTTAAGCCTTCAACTAACTTTAATAATAGGCCTTTAAAATCTCTTAATCCAACCTGACAAACAGTTGCTCCAACACATGATACACTAGTTTCAAAAACATTCTTAGCACCAAAATTGGTCTTTTCTAATACCTCAAGTGCTTCATTTGCATTTAAATTTATAATATACATATTTTGATCAGGTGCAATCCTAATTTCAACACCGTCCATATCTTTTATACAATTATATAAACTAATGAACTCCTC
>DVKU01000213.1 GCA_018715825.1 Candidatus Avacholeplasma faecigallinarum | reverse complement strand
ATTTTAACTGGCACACCAATTTCTGTAAATACATCATATAATATGCCAAACAATAAATTTTTATACTCTTTTGGCTCATTAATTAAATATTTAAAATAATGACGATTTAGTTTTGGAAAATAGCAATAGATAATTAATGGTCTAATATTTGTTTCCTTAACAACAACAGGAACATAGGATGTAAAAAAATAACAATCATCATTTATATATGTTCCATTTTTAAACTCATCTGCAAATTCTACATTAGCCTTCATAGCTCTAGGTATAGTCTCTAAATAGGGAAGAGGCCTATATATAATAGAATATTCATAATTTTGTTTATCCATAATTATAACTGTTGCATAAGTATTTTTAAAAGCCTCAATAATATCATTATATTCATTACTGATAATTGATGATATAAGCTCTAAATATGTTAGATAAATTTTAATTTCCTTATCATTACATAATCTTTGTTTATAGCCTTGTTCAAATCTATAAAAAATTAAATTTTTCTCTTGCATTATTTTAATCTTATTATCTTTTAAAAATTTAATTTCTTCCTCTTTTAAATTACATTTATCTACAAATATTGCACAAATTGAATCACAATCATATATAGTTACAACATCAGGTGATTCAGCCGTTAAAATATCATGGACATAATTTAAGCCCTTATAATTAAAAAACAACTGACAGCCAAATGAATCCTCAAAAAATTGTTCTACAAAGGTAAATAATACTTTGTTTTTTCCTTCTGAAACGTAAAAAATATCAGCAGAAGAAAAAACAGTCCAATATTCTTTTTTAATAAAATCCTTCATAATTTTTCGGCATAATAAATACTGTTCTTTCTTCATATTAATACCTCCTATATATTACAACTCTTTTAATACCATAAACTTTATCTTTTATTAATTTAAGACTATCAAGTTCACTAGGATATTTGCTGTCTTTAGCCATTTCAAATACAACTATACCTCCAATCTTTATAAGCAATAAAATCTCTGATAGAATTTCAGTAATATTATTAAGCTTATATGGAGGATCTAAAATTATAAGGTCGTATTTATACGAACAATTTTTAATAAAGTCTTTATAATCCATATTAAAGAATTGTACTTCGCTTATATTTAAGCTTTTACAATTAATTCTACATATATCTAAAGCCTTAGCATTTAAATCATTCAAATGAATTTCTTCTATCCAGCGAGAAAATGCTTCAATTCCCATTGCTCCACTTCCTACAAAAAGATCAAGACATATCCCACCATCAAAATAAGGTCCTATCATATTATATATAGCCTCTCTAACCTTATCCTGTGTTTCTCGTGTGGTTTCTAAATTGGTCATTAAAATATTTCTATGGCGAAATTTTCCTCCAACTATTCTCATCTTTAACTCCTAGGTAATTGATCTATTATTCGATAATTTAAGCTACGGCCATTAAATTTTTTCTTAGGTAAATCTTTTAAATATTTCACAGCATCTGAATTTAATTCAAAAAAAGTATATTTCTTTTTTATAATTATCTTACCAAAATGCTCACGATGAATTTTTAATTCATCATGTAAAAACACTACTAACTGATTAGGACGAATTTTATCAATTTCACCGATGTTTATCTCTATATAAGACATCTTTTTACTTGACTTTTTAACAGTTGCAGTAGTCTTTGTTTTTTTACTAGTTTTACTTTGCTTTAAAGACATGTCAGTAATTTCTACATACTGTCTTTCTACTTTTTTATCAATAATACTTAAAAGACCAACTAATAAAGGAATAGGATTTGAATTATTTCTTGACAATTTGGAGATTAATGCATCATATTTATGATTATCAGCATTATTCTCTATACTACTTACAATATTCAAATACAACTTTTTTTGTTGATTTTTATAAATATCATCACTAGTAGGGATTTTACATACTGTTATTTTTTGTTTCGTATAGGCTTCTAGCTCATTAATTCTATTTTTAGATCTTGTAGTTGCAAAAGTTATTGCACATCCAGAACTACCCTTTCGACCTGTTCGACCAATTCTATGGACATAAATTTCATTTTCGTTAGGAATATCATAATTAAAAATAGCCTCAATACCATCTATATCAATTCCTCTAGCTGCCACATCAGTAGCTATTAAAATTTGTATTCCAGCTGTCCTAAATGATTGCATGACCCTATCCCTAGATGCTTGTTTTAAATCACCATGTAATCCATCTGCAGAATAACCTTGAGATTGTAAAAATAAAACTAACTCATCTACCATAGCTTTTGTATTAGTAAAAATCATGACACTTTTAAACTCAAAATAATCTAATAGTCTTACAAGTAAATCCTTTTTTTGCTCTTTTTTTACATAATAGACCTGTTGGTCAATTGTATCTACAGTCAATGTTTTATTTTCAATTTTAACCATTTTAGGATTATTCATATAATGCTTAGAAATATTTTTAATAAATGGTGGCATAGTCGCTGAAAACAAGGCAGTTTGTCTAGAATTAGGCATTGTTTTTAAAATTGTTTCTAAATCATCCTGAAAGCCCATTTTTAGCATCTCATCAGCCTCATCTAAAACTAAAACCTTAATGTTAGAAAAATCAATATTATTACGATTCATTTGATCGATAATTCTACCAGGAGTACCAATTATAATTTGAGGATTATTACTTAAAGCTTTAGCCTGCCTATCATATGATTCTCCACCATATATCGTCGCAATCTTTATCTTTTTTAAATTCTTGGCTAACTTTTTTATTTCCTTAGCAACCTGTGAAGACAACTCTCTTGTATGACATAAAACTAAAGCCTGAATAATATTCTTAGAATAGTCCAAATTTTCAATTAAAGGTATAGAATAGGCAAAGGTTTTACCAGTACCTGTTTGAGCTTGGCCTATTACATCATCACCATTTAACAATAAAGGTATAGCTTCCTTTTGAATAGGGGTAGGTGTTGTTATATCTATTTTTAAAAGAGCATCTAAAATCTCTTTTGATATGTTTAATTCATTAAAATTTTCCATCAATATCTTCTCCAATTCAACTACCATATTATAACAAAAAAATACATAAAAAGCAAAATAAAAGTGGATTTTCATCCACTTAAAGTTATAACTAGGAAGGTCGTGAAGAACTAAGTCCTTCAACGATGGAAGCCTCTTTTTAGTTATAATTAGGGTTCTCAGTTAAGAGCATCCAGCACATATAATCTCTCAGCTTCCTTATAATATATTTTGAGCTCCACGGCCATCTTCCTAGCAGGTTTATTATAGCATATTTGCAAACATATTTCAATTATTGTACGTAACTAATAATAATTGAAACAAAAGAACACAATATCAATAAGACACCTACTACTAGCATAAGAGAATCACCCTTATTATCACCAGAAAGCTTTTTTTGATTTACATTTGGTAACATTAAGGCAATTATACCAACACAAAATAAACAAATAAACATAGTAAAATGTTGAGTAAAATATGATACTGAATTTAAAACATAGGCTTCAACTATGTAAATACCTATTGTTACAAGTGAAATTAATACCATTATTGTAATGATAATTTTCATTATTATTATGCTTTTCTTATCCATATTTTCTATAGTATAAAATACTTTCTCCTTTTAAACAATTTCTATAAAATTACTATAACATAGAAATTAAAAAAATCCAATAAAAAAGAAATTAAATTATTAATTAATAATCTTTTTAACAAAAAACAAAGCCTCAAACAATCAAATTGCTTGAGGCTATAAAATTAATTAGCTTTTGCTTTTGGAGCTGGCTTTAAGAAAATTGTATTTTCAACATTTTTAGCTTTAGGATTTTCTAGTGCTTTCTTTGCTAAATCACAAAGCTTTGCAAATCCTTGAGCATCATTTACTGCCATTTCAGCTAACATCTTTCTATTAATAGCAATATCAGCATTAGCTAAGCCATTAATAAAACGAGAATATTTTAAACCATTTAATTGGCATGCAGCGTTAATACGTTGAATCCATAACTTTCTAAAATCTCTCTTTTTAGCCTTTCTATCACGATAAGCATATGCTAAAGAACGCATTACTTGCTCATGAGCAGTCTTGTATAATGTATGTTTAGAACCATAATAACCTTTAGCTAATTTTAAAACGGCCTTACGTCTTCTTCTAGTTGTATATCCACCTTTAACTCTTGGCATAATTCTTTACCTCCTATAAATTACTTTAAATTTGAAACTAATTGTTTAATACGCTTTTCATCAGTTGAATGAACTAATGCAGATTTTGATAAATGCTTATTTTGTTTATGTGACTTATTAGTCTTTAAATGTCCTGTATAAGCATGACCGCGTACAATTTTTCCTGTACCTGTGATTTTTACTCTTTTCTTTAAACCACTATGTGTTTTTTGTTTTGGCATAATACTACACTCCTTACTAATCTTTTTTTGGCGCAATTATTGCAAATAATGTCCTACCGTCCATCTTTATAGGACTTTCAATTGTAGATACATCAGCAAGACTTTCAACAAAACGATCGACAACTTCTTTTCCTAAGTCTTGATGGGCAATCATTCTTCCATAAAATCTTAATGATACTTTTACTTTGTTACCCTTTTCAAGAATAGTTTTAGCCTTACGAGCCTTTGTTTCAAAATCATGCTTTTCGATTGTTGGTGAAAGTTGAATTTCTTGCACAACTATCACCTTTTGTTTTTTCTTCATTTCTTTAAGCTTTTTTTGTTGTTCAAAGCGGAAACGAGAATAATCCATCATCTTTGCTACTGGCGGATTTGTTTCAGGTGAAACTAAAACCAAATCAAGTCCACGATTTTCCGCCTCTTGTAAAGCTTTTGTTCTAGATAAAACTCCAAGTTTTTCTCCAGCATCGGTAATAACTAGCATTTCCTTGCAGCGTATAGAATCATTAACAAATTCTTCTGCACCCTTCTTCTGCTTATTAATACTTCCACCTCCATAAAAATTTTGAAAAAATAAAAGGGACACAAACGCCCCTAACATAATCATATTAACAGTAACTGTGACTTTTTGCCTACCAACTTCATCAATCAGGCGAGAAACGGGCGTTTCTTCTTTCCACATATTTATTTTAACCTTTTTCATTATACTCTTTAAAAATTATAATGTCAATAGTTTTTTTTAATATCTTATTTTTTTTGAAAAATATGTATTGTTTTCAATTA
>DVKU01000212.1 GCA_018715825.1 Candidatus Avacholeplasma faecigallinarum | reverse complement strand
ATTGTGAGGAGATATTGCATCGTTTAGTTAATCAACCTTTTTTAGTTGTTGTAGATGATGATAATCGTTTTTTAGGTATTGTTACCAGAAGAGAATTATTAAAAAGTATGAATTATTTATCACATGAATTTGATAATTTTTATGTAACTGAACCTAAATAATTAGGCCTAATAAGGAGGAAAAATAATGGCAAAACTTGACGCTCATGATATTATTAGAACAATAGCTGAATCAAAAAAGAAGACGCCAGTTAAGGTTTATGTAAAGGGAGATTTAAATTCTTTAGACGTACCTTCAAATGTTGAAACATACTTTACTGACAATGTTGGTGTTATGTTTGGTGATTGGGCAGATGTAGAACCTATCTTGAAGGATTCCTCTGTTGAAAGTTATCATCTAGAAAATGATGGTCGAAATACTGGGGTAGCGATGGTAGATAAGAAGAAATTCAATGCAAGAATTGAACCAGGCGCAATTATCCGTGACCAAGTTGAAATTGGTGATAATGCTGTTGTTATGATGGGAGCTGTAATCAATATTGGTGCTGAAATAGGCGAAGGCTAAATGATAGACATGGGAGCTGTATTAGGTGGCCGTGCGATTGTCGGCAAGAACTGTCATATCGGTGCTGGAACAGTGTTAGCAGGTGTGGTAGAACCACCTTCTGCACAACCAGTTGTGATTGAAGATGATGTTTTAATCGGAGCTAATGCAGTAGTCCTTGAAGGTGTACGTGTTGGTAAAGGTGCAGTGGTAGGTGCTGGCGCTGTTGTTACTAAAGATGTAGAACCTTACACTGTAGTTATGGGAATGCCTGCTAAGAAAGTTAAAGATGTTTCCCAAGTGGATGATTCTAAAACTGAAATTGTTGATGATTTACGTAAATTATAATTAATAAAGAGCATGTGAAATATAAGTTGTTTCACATGTTTTTTGTTTATAGGACTATTTAATCTGGTTATATTAGAGTATAATGAGTATGATTAAAATAGATAAAGGGTGTAATTATGACTTTACAAGAAAATGAATTAATAAAAATCCGAAGAGATCTTCATCAAATACCAGAAATCGGTTTGGAGGAATATGAAACTTCTGATTATTTGTTAAAAATAATTAACAGTTTACCACAAGAGAATTTAGAGATAAAAAGATGGAAGACAGCTATCTTGGTTCATCTTAATGGTGAAAATAAGAATTATACCATAGGTTATAGAACTGATATTGATGGATTACCAGTTGAGGAAAAAACAGGTTTGCCATTTTCATCAAAGCATGATGGGAGAATGCATGCATGTGGACACGATATTCATATGACGGTTGCTTTAGGTGTATTAAGTTATTTTGCTAGTCATCGTCCTAAATATAATATGACATTTATTTTCCAACCTGCGGAAGAAAATGCAAGTGGTGGAATGAAACTTTATCAAAGTGGTGAATTAGACGAATGGATGCCAGATGAAATCTATGCATTACATGATAATCCACAACTTCCTGCTGGTACAATTGGTTGTCGTAAAGGTACTTTATTTGCAGGTACATGTGAAATACATGTGAAATTTATTGGTAAAAGTGGACATGCTGCATATCCACATCAAGCTAATGATATGGTAGTTGCAGGAGCTCAATTCGTTAACCAAATTCAAACTATTGTAAGTAGAAATGTCGATCCGATTCAATCAGGTGTAGTTACTTTAGGTCATTTTTCTGCAGGAACAACAGGAAATGTAATTTCTGGTGTTTGTCAAATAGACGGGACAATCAGAGCTTTAACTCAAGAAAATAATTTGCTTATTCAAAAGCGTGTACGTACAATTGCTGAAGGAATAGCACATAGTTTCGATTGTGAATTGGAAATCGATTTACATCAAGGTGGATATTATCCTGTTGAAAATGATGATAACACAACAGAAGCTTTCATTAATTATATGAAAAATGAAGATGATGTAGATTTTGTTGAAACATTACCTGCGATGACGGGAGAAGACTTTGGCTATTTAATTTCAAAAATTCCAGGAACAATGTTTTGGTTAGGAGTAGATAGTCCTTATTCTCTACATTCTGAATATTTAGCACCTAAAGAAGAATCGATTATGTTAGGTGTAAATGCAATCACAGGTTATCTTAAAAATAGACAAGAAAGCTTAAATAAATAGATGCATTTTGAATGTGTCTCTCATTTATAAAAATATACCCCGTAGTTACTTAGATTTTTATCTAATAATTACGGGGTATTTGCTATATATAATTGATTACTTAGCTGATAGATTAATAGGAGAAATAGGCATCTCTAAACCAGCTTGTTTTAAAGCCTCTAAATATTTTGCGAGAAATGCCCTTTGAACAGGAGCTTGGGCACCATTTTTAGTAAAAATAATTACTCTGTAAACAAGACCATTTGGAGTTTCAACTACACCTAAAATTTGCGGTTTTTTGGTAATATCATCAAATTTGGGAGTTAAGGATTTGTTTACATTTTGTATAACAGTTTTAATTTTACCAAAGTCTTGGTTAGGCTTAACATGGATATCAATTTGGGCTCGCATATCATTACGTGAAAGATTGCTAACAATTGTGATGCTTCGATTAGGTATGTAATGTAGGGTACCATCATAGTCAAGAATTTGTGTCGTTCTTAAACCAAAAGCTGCTACCTTTCCAGAAATAGTCCCGATCTTAACGTCATCACCAACTGTAAATTGTTGTTCTAAAAGAATAAAAAATCCAGTAACCACGTCAGTAACAAATCCTTGAGCACCTAAACCTATTGCAACACCCATGATTCCAGCACCAGCAATTAAAGAGCCTATTGGAATCCCTAGCAAAGATAATACTGCATAAAAATAGAAGAACAAAATAAAATAATGGAAGATATTTTGCGATAATGTGTAAGCTGTATTAATTCTTCCAGAAGACAATGACTCAACCAAACGATTTTTTTTAAAAGCTCGTTTGATAATTTTCTTACCAATATAATGAAAAATATAAAATAGCAACGAAACTAACAATAACAAAATAGTTGTTGTTATAACTTTAGAAAGTAATTCATCCCAATTGAAGTTATCGATATACTTTTTGAAAATATTAGTATCAGTGCTAACTTTTTTAGTAATGATATTAGATTCCAACCAAAAATTAAGCAAAATTCCCATCCTTTCTGAAAATAACTAAATTAAGCATATCAAAAAAAGCAAGAAATTTAAATTGCAAAAAATAATGTTGCAAAATTTTTTGTAAAATAATTAATTAATAATGAGAATTAAGAGCAAGATATACAAATGGAGTAAATAATTAGGTACTATATATAGAAAATATTTAATTTAAGGAGGAATTATGAGAAGTATAATAAAAAAAGAATTCACTTTAAGTAATGAAGAACAGGAGATTTTAGCAAGAGCTTGTCGTATAAAAAAATTCAAGTATGCAGAAACTATTTACAATGAAGTTGATGATCGTACACACTATTACTATTTAATAAATGGAAATATTGAAATTACAAAGTTATACGGTGATAGGGAGGTTCCTTTT
>DVKU01000211.1 GCA_018715825.1 Candidatus Avacholeplasma faecigallinarum | reverse complement strand
TCAGTTTTAACTTTATCACATTTTATGCCACTAAATACATCGAACATAAGTATCACCAATAGTATTATACCAAAAAAAGAGGCCGAATGGCCTCATGAGGTGAAAAATTTATTTTTCACTTTTGTTCTATTTTTTAACTAAATTTGATTTAGACTATTTTAAGTTATTTTGATTTATGATATCATTAAAATAATTTATAAATATATTTGGAGGATTTTATGGGTGGTTTTTTTGGTGTAGCTTCTAAAGGTGATTGTGTTTTTGATTTGTTTTTTGGTGTTGATTATCATTCTCATTTGGGAACTAGGCGTGGTGGTATGGCAGTTCTTGGTGAAAACGGGTATAATAGGTCTATTCATAATATAGAAAATTCTCCATTTAGAACAAAATTTGAAAATGATATTCATAATATGAAAGGAAATTTAGGTATTGGCTGTATCTCTGATTTTGAACCTCAGCCATTATTAGTTAAATCTCATCACGGAACTTATGCAATAACTACAGTTGGGAAAATCAATAATTTGCATGAAATAGAGAAATTGTTATTTGAAAACGGTACATCTCATTTTTTAGAAATGAGTGGAGGAGATATAAATCCTACTGAAATGATTGCATCTATTATTAACCAAAAGGATAATTTAATTGATGGATTAAATTATGCGTTAAACATAATTGATGGTTCTATAACTATTTTATTGATGAATGAAAAGGGAATATATGTTGCTAGAGATAAGTTTGGAAGAACTCCAGCTGTCATAGGACAAAAGGATGACGGCTTTTGTGTTAGTTTTGAATCTTTTGCCTATTTGAATTTAGGCTATCATGATTATAAAGAGCTTGGCCCTGGAGAAATATGTTTAGTTAGAGCCGATGGTGTTAAAACGCTTATGAATCCTAACAATAAAATGAAGATATGTACATTTTTATGGGTATATTATGGCTATCCTTCATCTAGCTATGAGGGCTTAAGTGTTGAAAAAATGCGCTATAATTGTGGAAAGTATATGGCTATGCGTGATAAGGTTAAGCCTGATATTGTTGCCGGTGTTCCTGATTCAGGTATTGCCCATGCTATTGGATATTCTAATCAATCAGGCATTCCATTTTCACGACCATTTATTAAGTATACACCAACATGGCCTAGAAGCTTTATGCCAACTATTCAAAGTAAAAGAAATTTAATAGCTAAAATGAAATTAATTCCTGTTCATGATTTAATTGATGGTAAAAAACTTTTATTAATTGATGATTCTATTGTTAGAGGCACTCAAATGCGTGAGACAACTGAGTTTTTATATCAAAGTGGTGCCAAGGAGGTTCATATTCGTTCAGCCTGTCCACCC
This sequence comes from Candidatus Avacholeplasma faecigallinarum, assembly GCA_018715825.1. Taxonomy (GTDB): domain Bacteria; phylum Bacillota_I; class Bacilli_A; order Acholeplasmatales; family Anaeroplasmataceae; genus Anaeroplasma; species Anaeroplasma faecigallinarum. The sequence continues at coordinate 2,077 of DVKU01000211.1, read as the reverse complement.
ATACTATATGGCTGTAAATATTTAAATTTTTCAAGATCAACATCAGAAATGGATTTGATTGCAAGACGAGTAATTTTACGCCTAGAGGGATCAATTAATGATGAGATAATAAAAAAATATATTAATCCTGATAGCGAAAATTATCAGAGGATGGTTGATGAAATTCGTAAGGAATTAAACTTTACAACTTTACAATATAATAGATTAGATGATTTAAAAAAAGCTTGCGAAATTGATGAATGTAAGCTATGTACATATTGTTGGGATGGTAGGGAATAGAAAATTAATTTTTGTAAATATTTATTTTCACTATTACATATAATGTATTGGTGATTCTATGATTTACTATTTAGTAGGAATAAAAGGTGCAGGAATGAGTGCTTTAGCCTTGTGTCTATCTCAACAAGGACATATAGTAAAAGGTGTAGATTCAGAAACTTTTTTTTACACTCAAAAAAAGCTAAATGACTTTTGTGTTGAAGATTTTACACATATGAATTTAAAGAAAAGTTATTTTTATATTATAGGCAATGCTTATGTTAATCATAGTTTATTTAAAACTATTAAACGTCTAAAATATAAATATATGCTTTATCCTCAGTTTATATATAATTATTTTAAAGATTATTCCTTTATTAGTGTTTGTGGAAGTCATGGTAAAACAACGACGACTAAAATGCTAAGCGATTTAATTGATAATGCTAGCTATATTATTGGTGATGGTAGTGGTAATGGCCATGGTAGCCAATATTTTATTATGGAGTCATGCGAATACCGTGATACATTTTTAAATTATTATCCTAAATTTTGTTTAATTTTAAATATTGACTATGATCATCCAGATTATTTTAAAACTAAAGATGATTACATTTTATCTTATAAAAAATTTTCAGAACAATCGATGGTTGTAGTAGCAAACGGCGATGATGAAAACATTAACAAAATTAAGGCAGATTATTTTATTACTTATGGAATTAATGATGATAATGATGTTAAATTTTCTTATCAAATAAAGAATAATGGCATGGATGTATTTATTTTAGGACAAAGTTTTTTTATACCTCTTTTTGGCAAACATTATGCTTATGATTTTGTTGGAGCCTATTTGATTAGTAAACTTTGCGGCCTAACCGATGAAGATATTCTTTCTAAAATTAAAAATTTTAAATTACCTTCTAGAAGATTAACTATTAAAAAAAGTGATGATTTAATTTTAATTCATGATTATGCCCATCATCCTACAGAGATATCTAGTGTTTATGAAACTTTAAAAATTATGTATCCAAATTATAAAATTAAATGCTTTTTTCAGCCACATACTATTTCAAGAAGCGAAGCCTTGGCTTTAGAATTTAAACGGGCATTAGGCAAGTTTGATGATGTGTTTATAATTAGAACCTTTACAAGTGTTAGAGAGGAAGCTGATTTAATTAAAGAAGCTAAAATTTATAAACTTTGGGACTATAAAGTTATCAATTTAGAAGATATTTCTATAAAAAAATTCACTAATACAATTTATTTGTTTTTAGGTGCGGGAGATATTGATTTAACATTTGAAAAATTGGTTAAGATGAACATAAAAAAACCTAATTAATACATATATAAAAACGATTTCATAAAGCTATTGAAAAAGTAATGTTTTTATGTTAAAATGTTTATGATATCGTGAGGTGATTTTATTATGGCAAACACAACTATTTATGATGTAGCTGGTGCTGCGAAAGTATCTTTAGCTACAGTAAGTCGTGTTATGAATAATCCTGAAAAGGTAAACCCAGAAACTAGAGCTAAGGTACTTCAAGTCATTAAGGAATTAGGCTATCGTCCTAATGCTATAGCTAGAGGATTAGCTAGTAGAAAAACTACTACAGTTGGTGTTGTTATGGCTGATGTATCACGTGCTTCAACTTCACAATTACTAGGTGGTATTATTGATATTGCTAAAAAATATGATTATGCAATTAAGACTTTTAGTATGGGTGAAAATGAAGATATTAAAGAGATTATGCGAGCTGTAGTTGCTGAACAAGTTGACGGCATTTTGTTTTTAAATGATGAATTAGAGCAAAATCAAATG
>DVKU01000210.1 GCA_018715825.1 Candidatus Avacholeplasma faecigallinarum | reverse complement strand
TCCTAAAAAGCCTGAGAGCAAAATAAATAAAATCAAGCCTCTTGAAAACACTAGCAAAAAATAAATAATAATTGCTACAAAAACGGCAAAATCAATTTTTGTTTTATAAAGTAAAAATTGTAATAATGCTCTAATAGCATAATATGTACTAAAAGTAACAATTATCACATGCAAGGTTGGTATACCAAAATCTTTATAATCATGAGTCACTAAAGGGATATTTCTAGAATAGGCAAAATCAATTATATATAAAAACCATAAGAAACATGTTCCATATAATGAAGGTCTAATATATACCAAATTCATAACTCGATTTCTAAAATAGTCATTAAATAATTTAGAAATAAAAACAGAAAATATAATAGTGCCCACTATAAAAAAAATCGCACCTTTAGCCAATGGAATGTTTAAATCGGATGGAGATATTTTATAAAGTATTAATGATAATGTCCAAAATAATGAATACCAGAAAAACGGATTTATGGCAGATGGAGTTATAATTTTTATCTTCTTCATATTATTATACCTATAACTAACATATAAGAAATAGCCCTATATTTCTAATTAAGCCACTTTTAAATATATGATTTTTTAAAAGAAAGGCTATCTTAGACAACTTACTTTTATTAGCCAAATTTCCGTATTCAATTATATAGGGAGTTGAAATATCATAAATTTTTACAAAATAAGATATTTGCTGTTGTGTTTTTAAAAGTGCTTTTTTTTGTTTGGCTATCTTGAAAATCTGATTTTTAAGATAAGCAATACTATATATATTCTTCGCACCCACACTATTATCTCCATGCTGGCGGTACAAAATTAGTGCTTCATTAATATAACCTATTTTCCCACAATAACTTGCAATTAATGCGCACCACCAATCATGCATAATAATTTGACCACGATCTTTACATTCTATAGCTATATTCCTGCACTTGCGATTTATCATCATCGTACATCCTGTTACAACATTTTGTATCATCAACTTATTAAACACAGTATTTTTCATTTCAAGTTTTTGATATTTACTCATTCTATTATTAATAATTTTGAGTTTTTCATTAACAACCTTTAAATCAGTGAATACAACTACAGGAGTATCTTTTTGTCCATTTTCAATTTTAATACATTTTTCTAATGTTTTGTTTATTTTATCAGGTAACCACCAATCATCCTGATCTGAAAACATTATATATTCAGCTGTAACTTTATCCATCAAAGAAAAGAAATTAAATTTTGCACCTCCAGTACGTTCCCCTTGGATTAAAATTATCTTTTTTGGATAAATTTTAACATATTTTTTAATTATTTCTAATGTACCATCAGTAGATCCATCATCATGAATATACAACACCCAATCAGTAAAAGTTTGGTTAATAATTGATTCTATTTGCTCTGAAAGATATTTTTCTCCGTTGTACGTTGCCATTAGAATTGCAACTTTTTTATCACATTGTATAGTCATTTTCCCTCTCATGATTTTTAACTAATACTTAAAATCCCCACTTAACGAAATATTTAATCATTGCTTGAATATGCCATTTCATCAGCTTAAAATTCCTATGCGATCCTTTTTCCCATAGATGAACCACAGAGGTATATGGAAAATACTCCAACAATGATACTTGATTTATTCTTTTACAAAGATCGGCATCTTCAACATACATAAAATATCTTTCATCAAAACCATTTAACTGCTTCATCAGACTGGTTCTAACTACTAAAAAACTCCCTTGTCCAAAAGGTACTTGAAATGGCTTAGTAAAATCCATATCCTGCATCGTATGATATGCTCTTCGTTTACTAAAAGTATTAAAAGGATGAAAGTACCTAATAAATACATCATACGGTGTCAATTCTCTTCGATAAACTGGTTCAATCTTATGATTCTTATCAATTAATTTTGGAATGACTGCACCAATAGAAGTATTTTTTTTCATATATGGAAGTATTTTATCAAATGAGTTCTCAATTAACAGAATATCAGGATTGCATATAACAAAAAAAGTACCCTGTGCTTTTTCTAACGCTACATTATTAGCTTTTCCAAAACCTAAATTACCATTATTTACCATCAAGTTAACATTATCTAAACTTGTAAGTTCCTGTATATCTTTAAAATAATTTTTTCGATTTTCTTTTTCAGTATTATCAACTACAACTATTTCTTTGCTAAAGTTATTTGTAAATTTATTAATTGTATTCACCGCATTGATAATTTGAGCATAATTTTTATATGCAACTATCGAGAAAGTTAAATCTTTTGTTGGAGTCACACCATCTATCCACCAATCTTAATACGCTCCATTAGGATGCACAACGACACCCACTGTTTTAATAATCAACTTCAAATCTTCAAAAATGCCAGAATGGTTGATATACACAATATCAAGCCAAACCATTTCGTCAAAATCAGCTTCATTTCGCTTTGTTACTTGCCAAAGGCCTGTACATCCAGGCATCACAAGAAGTCTTTGCTTATCATAATCAGTATATTCTTCAACTTCACTAGGCAATGGCGGACGCGGACCAACTAACGACATATCACCAATTAGGACATTCCATAATTGTGGCAATTCATCAAGACTATATTTACGAATCGTATGCCCAATCTTAGTGATTCTTGGGTCATCCTTAATCTTGAACATTGCCCCATCAATTTCGTTTTGATCTTCTAATTGATCAATCATTTGATCCGCATTAACGATCATTGAGCGAAATTTGTACATTTTAAATGGCTTGTCATCTTTACCAATTCGCTCTTGCGAATAAAATGCTGGACCACCATCTTCATGTCTGATTCTTATTATTAAAAACAAAAACAACGGAGATAATATAATTAATCCCAATGCACTGGCTAGTATATCAAACACTCGCTTAACTGTATGATATACGGGCCGGCCATTTACCTTTGCCGGATTAACCTGTAGTTTCTCCATTAGCATCATTGCCTCTTACCCTCCTAATTACTTAGTCTACAATACTCACTTTTTATATTATCACGCTTGCACTAGCTCTAATACAAATTTGCACACTTGCAATTAGCTTAAAACAACCAGAACTTCTTCTTGCGCTTCAACGGCTGCCAATCCATCTGAACTGGATCGCCATTAATGATGCTACGGGCATTATCTTGCCACTGCTGGGCCAAGTCTTGGCCAAATTCGTGGCTCATCTTTTGGTAAGCTTCGCTTAATTGATACTGTCTTCTCGGTAAGTCATGCGCATCCGAAGCAAAGGTGCATCCCTGCCCCGCTGCAATCAACTTACGCGACATCTCTTCAATCTTATCACCAAAAACGCCCGTATAAGAACTAGCTGTAATCTGCACCAGACAACCTTGTTCCAACATTCCTTGCAAAACTTCTGGTTCCTTCAAGATGCGGCTATTGCGCTCGGGGTGTACAATAATCGGCGTAATCCCGCGCTGCATCACCTTGAAGATTGTGTCCTGCGCATAAGTTGGCACATCATCACTTGGAAATTCCAACAGCATATAAGTACCGTCTTCATCGCAGAACAGGATATCATCGTTATCAAGCGCATCAATTAAGTCACCCGACAAGCGAACTTCCTGCCCTGCGAAAACCGTTAACGGCACCTTGGCCTCATCTAGCTTCTGTTGGTAGAGATCAGT
>DVKU01000209.1 GCA_018715825.1 Candidatus Avacholeplasma faecigallinarum | reverse complement strand
AGGCTATTTCAACCTTTTTACATATTTTATAATCGTTAATATTTTGCATATTATACAATATATCTAAATATTTTGAGTTATTCATATGCATATTATGATCTAAATCACTTAAAACAACTTGATGATTATATTCCTTTATAATATTTTCTGGCTTTAAATTTAATTTTCTTTTTTGCTTATCAGTATAATTAGTACGCTGATAAAATTCTCCATTAAAATTAACATCATTTGCTTTAGCTATCGTTCTTTTATTAATATCAATTAGGGCCCAATTAGAAATTCCTTTAATAATTAAATTACCATTACTATCACAAATTTCATATTCCCTTTCAAATTCTAATCTTCCTCTAGGCTTAGGCCAGGTTCTTACGATTATTTCATCACCGTATTTACATAAATTTTGTAAAACCTCATATTGTTCATATAATACTACCCATATATAGCCAAGCTTTGCAATATCCTCAAAGCCCACTCCTATTTGCTCAGCATGAATCCCAGCCAAATCTTGAAAAAAATCCAAAATGGCATAGGGACGAATTATATCCTTAAAATCGGTATGGGTTGTATGAATTACAAACTTTTTTTCTAAAAACATAATAGCCATAGTAAATATCTCCTTAAAAAATAAACAACAATATTATAGCATACTTAATGAAAAAAATCTCATAAGAATTGCAATTCTTATGAGATATCTCCCCTATGATAATAGTCTTACTAATACAGCCTTTTGAGCATGTAGTCTATTTTCTGCCTCTTCAAATATTTCATTGGCATGCATTTCAAATACCTCGGCAGTAATTTCTTCTCCTCTATGAGCAGGAAGACAATGTAAAACCATATGATCCTTATTAGCTACCTTTAAAACCTCTTTATTAATCTGATAACCAGCAAAAATCTTTTTACGCTCTATAGCCTCTGCCTCTTGTCCCATTGATGCCCAAACATCTGTGAAAAAGACATCACCATTTTTACTAGCCTCCATTACATCGTTAGTTAGAGTAAATTGGCCTGGATAGTTTTTAGCAAATTCTAAAATATGAGGATGAGGCTCATAGCCATTAGGTGTAGCAACACTAATTTTCATACCTAACTTTAAGCAACCTACAATTATTGAATTGGCCATATTATTACCATCACCAATATATACACACTTCAAGCCCTCGAATGCTCCCTTAAATTCACGAATAGTCATTAAATCCGCAAGAACTTGGCAAGGATGAGCGTAATCAGTTAAGGCATTAATAACAGGAATTGAACCATATTTAGCTAAATCCTCAACCTCCTGTTGCTTAAATGTTCTAATCATGATTCCATCTAGATATCTTGATAAAACACGGGCTGTATCCTCAACAGACTCGCCACGACCAATTTGTAAATCACGAGATGATAAAAATAAGGCTTGACCTCCTAATTCATACATACCAACCTCAAAAGAAACTCTTGTTCTTGTTGAAGCCTTTTGAAATATCATACCTAAGGTTTTACCCTTTAAAATATGGTGATCAATTTTATTTTTCTTTTGAAATTTTAGTTGATCTGCCAAATTTAAAATATCTAATATCTCCTCTTTAGATAATTGTTCTAATGTTAATAAATGCTTCATCTTAACCCTCCAATGCCTCCTTTAATATTTTTAAACCTTTCTTTAAATTATCAAATGAAATATTTAATGGTGGTAATAAACGAATTCTATTTTTAGCAGTTAGTGGTATCAAGCCTTTTTCAATACATCTATTAACAACATCACTAGCCTTAATTCCTTCTTTTAACTCTACACCAACCATTAAACCTTTTCCGGTAGTTTTAATAACATTTTTATCATTTTTTAATTCTTCATCAATAATTTTACGACATTCTTTAACATGGTCTAATAGCTTATCATCTATTCTAGATAATACGCTATAGGCAGCAGCAGCACAAATTGGATTACCACCAAATGTGGTAGCATGCATACCATATGATAAGGTATGCTGAAGCTTATCATCAAATAATATAGCTCCAAATGGTAAGCCACCAGCTAAGCCCTTAGCTGTTGTAACAATATTAGGATGAACATCATATTCCATATAGCTATATAAATAGCCTGTTCTACCATTACCAGTTTGAACCTCATCAACAATAAATACTAAATCCTTTTCCTTACAAATCTTATCTATAAACTTTATAAATTCTGGATCTAAGGCATTGACTCCACCTTCACCTTGAACGGTTTCAATCATAATAGCACAGGTATGCTCATTAATTAAGCTTTTTAATCCCTCTATATCATTAACCTTTGCATATTTAAAATCACCAACAAACGGGAAAAAATATTGATGAAAAACATCTTGACCTGTTGCAGATAGCGTTGCGATAGTCCTACCATGAAATGAGCCCTCTAGTGTTATAATTTCACTTCGTCCTAAGCCATATTTATCAAATGAATACTTTCTAGCAGCCTTGATTGCCCCTTCATTAGATTCAGCACCACTATTAGAAAAGAAAACCTTCTTCATATTAGTTTTTTCTATTAAAAGCTTAGCAAGCTTAACCTGAGGAATAGAATAATACAAATTTGAAGTATGCTGCAATGTATGAGCCTGATTACAAACAGCTTCAACCCACTTCTCATCACATGCCCCAAAAACATTTGTTCCAATACCACTAGAAAAATCTATATACTCTTTGCCATTTATATCCTTTAAAATTTCCTTATTTCCAGATTCTAAAACGACCTTAAACCTGTTATAGGTATTTAATATGTTTTCGCTATCCTCTTTAATTATATCCATAAAACTCACCCCAATTATTTAAACATTGTACCTACACCCTCATCTGTTAGAACTTCTATCAAAATAGAATGTGGTACCCTTCCATCTATAATTACAACCTGCTTTACACCACGGCGAATAGCCTCAACACAGCAATCAACCTTAGGAATCATACCACCATCAATAATTCCCTGCTTAGCAAGCTGTTTAATCTCTGAAACATTTATACTTTTTAAAAGTGTTGATGGATCGTTTTTATCCTTTAAAACACCTTTAATATCAGTCATTGAAATAAATTTTTCTGCATTTAAGGCTCCAGCGATTCTAGCTGCCGCTGTATCCGCATTAATGTTATAAACATTACCATCTTGATCACTACCGATAGTGGAAATAACTGGAATATAGCCCATATTTAAAGAATCTAAAATAATATCAGTATCAACATTAGTAATACTACCAACATATTGAAGCTCAGCTGATATAGGTTTAGCTTCAATCATATTAGAATCTAAGCCAGATAAACCAATTGCCTTACCGCCAGCTAAATTAAGCTCCTTAACCAAATATTTATTAAGCTTACCAGCTAAAACCATAGTTACAACATCTACTGTTTCTTTATCTGTAACCCTCAACCCATTTATGAATTGGGATTCCTTCCCAATTTTTTTTAGCATTTGTGATATTTCAGGTCCACCACCATGAACTAAAACAACCTTCATTCCTAAGGAGTTTAGCATAACTATATCCTCCATAACTAAGGATTTTAGTTTTTCATCTATCATGGCATTTCCACCATATTTAACAACTATAATTTTATCCTTATACTTTAAAATATATGGTAAAGCCTCACTTAAAATATTAGCTCTTTCCTCTAAAGAAATCATAATCTCACCTCTAGCTTCTATAATCTCCATTTATTCTAACATAATCATATGTTAAATCGCAGCCATAGGCATAAGCCTCTTTATCTCCATCATTTAAGCAAATATCTATTGTAATTTCATCTAATGATAATATTTCTTTAGCCTTTTCTTCACTAAAGTCGACACCTGCTCCATTTTTACAAACTAAAATACTTCCTGCCTTACTAGAAAAAGAAACATCTATTTTATTAATATCAACATTAGCCTTACAATAACCTATAGCACAAAGAACTCTACCCCAATTTGCATCTGAACCAAACATCGCAGCCTTTAATAATGATGAACAAATAACTGACTTACTAACTACTTTAGCACAATCTTTATCCTTAGCCTTATAAGTATGGCAAATTAATAATTTAGTGGCTCCCTCTCCATCTTTAGCCATTTGCATTGCTAAATTTGTTAAAACAAATTTTAATGCCTTAAGAAAAATATTATAATTGTCATCATTATTAGCAATTGTATTATTTAAGGCTAAACCATTAGCCATAATGCTTACCATATCATTTGTTGATGTGTCTCCATCTACTGATACCATATTAAATGTATCACCAACACAATCCTCTAAGGCCATCTTAAGCATAGGAGATGATATGCTTACATCGGTAGTAATAAAGCATAGCATAGTTGCCATTTGAGGGTGAATCATACCACTTCCCTTGGTCATAGCACCAATATGACAAACCTTGCCATCAAGTTCAAATTTAACAGCTATTTCTTTTTTCTTAGTATCGGTTGTCATTATTCCTTGGTAGGCTCTATCGGCATGTTCTTCACTATTACCTAATCCCGTAACTAACTTATCCATATTGTCTTCAAAAGGCTTTATTGAAAGTGGCTGGCCGATTACTCCAGTAGAGGCTATAATAATATCATTAGCATCTATATTTAAGCTTTTTGCTAGTATTTCACATATCTTATTAGCAATATCAATACCATCAGCATTACATGTATTAGCATTACCACTATTACAAATCATTGCTATAGCATGGCCATCAGCCAAGTGATTTTTAGTAACATAAATTGGTGCACCCTTAACTAAATTAGTAGTATACATGGCAAAAGCATTTGCTTTACATTGTGATACTATTAATGATAAATCCAGCTTAGATTTATTTTTTCTAATACCTGCATGAATGCCATTAGCACTAAAACCAATTGGCGCACACACACCCTTATTAACTATTTCCATAAATAATTACTCTCCTTTAAGATTTAAGCCCTTAGTTTTTTCTATACCTAGCATGATATTCATACATTCAATGGCAGCTCCTGAAGCACCCTTGCCTAAGTTATCATAAACAGCACAAATTGATGCTCTATCATCATTGCCACAAACATATATATACATATCATCATAGCCACTCATTTGTAATGCTGACAAATAACCAGTTTCATTACCTTTAGGATTATAAGGCATCACATGAACAAATGGTTGATTTTTATAGTAATCCTGATAAAAGCTATGAAGCTGTTCAATTGTAAGCTTCTTTTTTAAAAATCGTAAATGAATTGGTGTCGTTACTACCATACCACTATAAAAGTTACTTACAATAGGATTAAATATAGGCTCGTAGTCTATACCAGTTATTTTTTTCATTTCCTTTAGATGCTTATGGTTTTGTCCCATACCATATTGACGTGGAGCATCAAGTAAACTACTTTCATGAACCTCGTATTCACTTATCATCTTTTTACCACCACCTGAATAGCCTGTAATAGAATTTATTGTAAAAGGATAATCCTTAGGTATAATATCCTTGGCTATTAAGGGATAAATTGCGACAATAAATCCACTAGCATGGCAGCCAGGTACTGCACAAAATCTAGAATTTTTTATTTTATCTAAAAATTTTTCATCTAATTCGGGAAAACCATATGCCCAATTATCTAAAGTTCGATGAGCAGTTGAGGCATCGATAATTTTAGTGTGACTATTTTTTAAAAGTGACACAGATTCAATGGCAATATTATCTGGTAAACATAAAAATGTTATATCAGAGGAATTAATGGCCATCGCACGACATTTAGGGTCCTTTCTATCCTCCTCAGATAAAGTAATTACCTCGATATCATCACGATTTTGAAATCTCTCATAGATTCTTAATCCTGTTGTTCCTTCCTTACCATCTATAAAAACCTTATATTTCATAATACTAACCTCTTAATATCTTTATTTGCTCATCAACACTATTAATAGCTGAGGCACCCTTACTAGTTCTTTTAAATGTTGCATTATTTAAATCAATATATTGATAAACATCTTGTGAAAATAAATCACTATATTCCTTGTAAACATCTAAAGGAACATCCTCTAAAATTAAATTATGATCTATACAATAAGCTACAATCTGTCCTGAAATTTTATATGCACTTCTAAAGGCCATACCTTTTTTTACCAGATAATCAGCTAAATCTGTAGCATTGATAAAGCCCATAGCTGCTGCCTTTCTCATGTTATCTTTATTAATTTTCATAGTCTTTAGCATTGGATTTAAAATACTTAGGCATTGCTTAAGAGTATCTAGACTATCAAATATAGCTTCCTTATCCTCCTGCATATCCTTATTATAGGCTAATGGAAGCCCCTTTAGCATCGTTAAAAGAGTAATTAAATCACCATAAACTCTACCTGTTTTTCCTCTAATTAGCTCACAAATATCTGGATTTTTCTTTTGTGGCATGATAGATGAGCCTGTTGAATAGGCATCGTCTAGCTCTACAAACTTAAACTCCCATGAGCACCACATAATTATTTCCTCACATAATCTAGATAAATGCATCATGCATATCGAACTACAGCTAGCAAGCTCAATGGTAAAATCACGATCAGAAACACCATCCAAGCTATTATTTACAATCCCAGAAAATCCTAGCTCATTAGCTACATAATCTCTATCTATAGGATAGGTAGTACCAGCTAAGGCACATGATCCAAGCGGAGAATAATTCATTCTTTTATTGGCATCCTTTAATCTTTCGATATCACGTTTTAGCATAAATCCATAGGCAAGAATATGATTAGCGAATGTTATAGGCTGAGCTCTTTGTAGATGGGTGTATCCAGGCATAATAGTTTCTTTATTTTCATTAGCTAAATCTATGATTGTAGCAATAATGTTATTTATAAGCTCTATTGTAGCACTAACTTCATCACGTAAATAAAGTCTTATATCTAAGGCAACCTGATCATTTCTACTTCTAGATGTATGAAGTCGCTTACCGACCTCTCCTATTCTATTTGTAAGCTCTTGTTCTATAAACATATGAATATCCTCAGCATTAGGATCTAATGCTAGCTTACCAGCCTTAATATCATCTAAAATTTCTAATAGGGTTTTTACAATTAATTTACTATCCTCTAAAGAAATTATTTTCTGCTTGCCTAGCATAGTGGCATGGGCAATTGAACCCTTAATGTCACTTTCAAACATTCTACCATCAACCTTGATTGATGAATTAAAATCATTAACCTTGTTATCTAAATCCTTTTGAAATCTTCCTGCCCACATTTGTGCCATAATATAATAACCTCAACTATTTATTTTTTTCGTTTAATAAAGCTCTTACCTTAATTGGTAGACCAAATAAATTTATAAATCCTTGAGCATCATGTTGATTATAAGCACCCTCATCATCACCAAATGATGCAATTTCTTCATTATATAATGAGTATTTAGAAGTAATTGATGCTGGTATAATATTACCCTTATATAACTTAAGTTTTACTTCACCAGTAACATTTTCCTGAGTTTTATCTACAAATGCTTGTAAAGACTCACGAAGTGGAGTAAACCATAAACCATTGTAAACTAAATCAGCAAACTTATCAGCAACCAAGCGTTTAAAATGAGAAGTATCCTTATCAAGAGTAATAGATTCTAATAGCTCATGAGCTTCATATAAAATGCTACCACCTGGAGTCTCATAAACACCACGGCTCTTCATACCAACTAAACGATTTTCAACAATATCGATAATACCAATACCGTTTGCTCCACCTAGCTTATTTAATTGCCATACTAAATCTACTGCATCAAGCTTCTTGCCATCAATAGAAACAGGAATTCCCTTTTCAAAACCGATTGTTACATAAGTAGGCTTATCTGGAGCCTTTTCAGGTGAAACTCCTAATTCCAAAATCTTATCATAATTTGGCTCATTGCTTGGTGATTCTAAATCTAAGCCCTCATGAGATAAATGCCATAAATTTTTATCCTTAGAGTAATTAGTTTCACGACTAATTTTTAAAGGAATATTATGGCTTTCAGCATAATCAATTTCCTCTTCTCTTGATTTAATATTCCATTCTCTCCATGGAGCTATAATTTTCATATTTGGGGCAAAAGCCTTAATAGCTAGTTCAAAACGTACCTGATCATTACCTTTTCCTGTACAACCATGACATATAGCATCAGCATGTTCTTTAATAGCTATATCTACAATTCTTTTTGCTATAATAGGTCTAGCAAATGATGTACCTAGCAAATACTTACCCTCATATTTTGCTCCAGCCTTAAGAGTAGGGAAAATATAGTCCTCTACAAACTCCTTATTTAAATCTTCAATATATAATTTAGATGCTCCTGTTTTAATAGCCTTTTCTTCAAGACCATCAAGTTCATCCTTCTGTCCAACATTACCAGAAACACAAATTACCTCACAATTATCATAATTCTCCTTTAGCCAGGGAATGATTATTGATGTATCTAATCCTCCTGAATAAGCTAAAACAACCTTTTTAATACCTTTTTCCATTTTTCTTTCCTCCTAAATTATATTATATAATAAAAAAACGTCTCTTTCAAATTGAAGAGACGCAAAATGCGCGGTACCACTCTAATTGTTAGAATAACTAACCACCTTTACTCCTTAACGCGGAAAACGTCCATTTGGAATCTCAATAGATGCGTTCGAATATACTCACAGCCTTGCTTCCACCATCCAAAGCTCTCTAAATATGATATATTATTCTACTATTTCTATTTCATCGATATATCCTAACTAAGAAAAAAAGGACTAACTTGATTAGTCCATTTTTCTAAAAGACTAATAATTATGAACTACTAGTCCTTCATAATTATACTCAAGTTTATTTTATTAAACTATCTTTGCTAGGTAAATCTATTAAGGAGCCAGCCCAAAATAGATACTTTTATTATAGTAGTTTGTTAAAATATGTCAATAATATGGACAAATAAAATTTATTAAAACGTTTTCATTAGAAAATTTAATAACATAAATCTTTACTTTAACAAAATTTTATTACCCAAAATATTACATTCTACCGTTTCATATTTTACATTTATATATTTTTACTATATAATATAATCTCGGAATAGGAGGATTAATATGAAGGATTATTTACAAAAAGCATATTGTATGAATCAAACTGTTAGAATATATGCAGCTATAACAACTGACTTAGTTAAGCATGCTCAAGAGCTATTCAACTTATGGCCAACCTCTTGTGCTGCCTTAGGACGTACTTTAACAATGGCTGCAATTATGTCATGTACATATAAAAGTGGTGAATATTTAAACATAAAATTTAACTGTGATGGCCCTATAGGCGGAATCACTGTAGAAGCTACTGATGGTAAAGTTAGAGGCTTTGTTAACAACCCAGGAATATACTTATCTTACAACAACGGTAAGTTAAACGTTAAAGATGCTGTGGGAAATGGTTTTATAGAAGTTGTAAAGGATTTACATATGCGTAGCCCATTTTCATCAAGCTGCGAAATCGTAAGTGGAGAAATTGCTGAGGATTTTGCATATTATTTTGCTAAATCAGAACAAATACCTTCTTCTGTCGGTTTAGGTGTTCTTTTTGATAAGTCTGGCAAGGTCACTGCTGCTGGTGGATTTTTAATTCAGGTAATGCCTGGCGTTACTGAAGAAACAATTACTAAGCTAGAAAACAAATTAAAAAGCCTAAAGCCATGCTCTACTATGATTGAACAGGGCTATACTGCTACTGACATAATTAATGAAATTACCGATGGCGATTTTGAATTACTACAAACAAAAGAACTATCTTATTTTTGTAATTGTAGTAAGGAAAGATTCGAGCGTGGACTTAAATCATTAGGTAAAGATGAAATACAAGATATTTTAAATAAAGATAAAAAAGCAGAAATCACATGTAATTTCTGCAATAAAAAATATACTTTTAACGAAAAAGATTTACAAGATATTCTAAACCAGCTTTCAAAGTAGGGTCCTTAAAAAGATTTATATTAGCTGGATAGAATGTAAATAACTCAATTATCGCTATAAAAACAAAAAACGCTATAACACTATTTGCTCCATCAAATAGTGTTATTTTTTTATATCTATAATAAAAAATCAAAATAACACATAAAAAGAATAATCCTATATCTACAGCTAGTATATCCTTACCAATAATACCACTATAGGTATAAAATCCACTTATCATAAAGATACTACTAACTATTATTCCACTTGTATATGATGCAAATATAGCATCTTTGTCTTTAGAAAAAGCAAGATCAAAAAGCATATATATAATGGTAGGAAATATAAATAGTTTTAAATGCTCAAATATACTTTCATTTTGCGCAAACACAATTTTAAGCCAAGGATTATTGAAAAAATCAAAGGCAAAATGAAAAACAAATCCTAAAACTGATACTATAACAAAACCTACTAACAAATTAATCTTGCTCATATTTATTCACCATTTTATTTTATGCCAAAAATATTAGGCATATACATAATTAGTGAAGTAATTTCTTAATCATCTTTTCTTTTTTGTCATTATATGGAGTGTAACGAACATTTATATCTAATCTATTAGATTTATTTACAATTGACTTGTAATGAGAAAATGTTTCAAAGCTCTTCTGACCGTGATATTGACCTATTCCAGATGAACCAACTCCTCCA